>JBLRXG010000007.1:0-18095 GCA_047920855.1 Dehalococcoidia bacterium
GGCTTCACAAAGGTGCAGGAGAGGTTGCCCTTCCCTATTAAGCATCTGCATCCTGACAATGGCAATGAGTTCTTCAATGACCACCTCATCCGCTACTTCGGGGAGAAGACCACAGGGCTACGCCTGAGCCGCAGCCGCCCCTACCGGAAGAACGACAACCGGTTCGTGGAGCAGAAGAACAGCACCCTGGTACGGGCATATATCGGATATGACCGGCTGGATAATGGCGCTCAGTGCGCTGCCCTCAACGCCCTCTACGACCAGCTCTGGGTATACTACAACCTGTTTCAGCCTGTGATGCACATGGTGGGCAAGGAAGTGGTAGATGGCAAGCTCCGCCGGAAGCACGACAGGGCACAGACGCCATACCAGCGCCTCCTTGCCTGCAAGGTGCTTGCCCCTGAACAGGAAACGAGACTGGCTGATCTCTATGCTAAGACAAACCCTCGCCAGTTACGCAGACAGATCTATACAGCAGTGGAACAACTCCGGGAACACCCTCAGCCCCAGGCAACCACCAGAAAGGAGGCGGCACTATCCCGGTAACATTTCTAAATGAGTGAACAACCCCTGTTCGGTAACATTATTGTATGAGTTGACACGCAAGCCCGGCTGCCCGGCCATTAGCCCCACGGTATCTGACGCTGTTATACTTCGGGGGGACGAGCCGGCCGGGTATCGTGAGCTATCAACCGCTATCGGCTCGATCAACACACTTATCAGCAAGGAGGACTCATGATATACACAGAGATCGAGTACGGGGTTTCTGAGGGGATCGCAACGATCACGCTTAACAGGCCGGAGAAGATGAATGCCTATACGCTGGTCATGGACACTGAACTCAGGGATGCACTCAACGCGGCAGACGCGGACAACGATGTCAGGGTGGTGATCGTCACGGGAGCGGGCACTGCTTTCTGTGCCAGCGCTGATTTGTCCTTTGCCGATAAGGCCTTCGATCATAAGGCCAGAGGGCTGCTGGAAACCGTGGAGACACACAGGGATAGGGGCGGCATTACGACTCTCACCATCTACGACATGAGGAAGCCGGTGATCGCCGCCATTAACGGTGCGGCGGTAGGATTTGGAATCACCATGACCCTGCCCATGGACATTCGTCTGGCGTCCGAGGATGCCCGCATCGGCTTCGTCTTCACCAGGCGGGGCATCGTTCCTGAGGCCTGTAGCAGCTGGTTCCTGCCCCGCATTGTCGGTGTAGGCAGAGCCTCGGAATGGATGCTTACCGGCAGGGTCTTCACCGCCCGGGAAGCGCTTGATCAGGGACTGGTGGGCGAGGTGCTGCCGGCACAGTCGCTCATTCCAAGGGCACGAGAGATAGCTGTCGATATCGCCCGGAACACCTCTGCCGTATCCGTCGCCCTCGCACGACAGCTACTGTGGAAGATGCTGGGAGCCGATCACCCCATGGAGGCCCACAGGATGGAGTCCAAGTGCATGTTCTGGACCGGCAGCAAGGCAGACGCCCGGGAGGGCATCGTTTCTTTCTTAGAGAAGAGACCTCCGAGATTCACCATGAAACCCGGCCCCGACATGCCCGAGTTCTACCCCTGGTGGGTCGACAGGCCGTTCCGGTAGCGTCGACACTATCCCCGGTTACAGCGATGCAGTGCGGGGACCGCCACGGCCTATCTGCATCTCTTTCAGACATCTTCTGTCTATCTTGCCGGAGGCGGTCTTGGGTATGCCGTCTATGAACTCGATCCGCTTGGGGAGCTTAAAGTCGGCCAGGTTCTCGTAACAGAGGTCGGACAGTTCCTTGACCGTGACGTGCTGTCCCTCTTTCAGAACCACGAAGGCCGTGGGGATCTGGTCGCCGTAACCGTCGTCGATACCGACGTAGGCTGCCTCGGCCACGCCGGGATGACCCAGCAGCACGAACTCGACTTCCGAGGGCCCGATCTTGAGACCGGAAGGAGTAACTATTATGAAGGACTTTTTCTCTATATACTCCAGGTAACCCTCTTCATCCATCCTCACCAGGTCTCCCGTACTAAACCAGCCGTCCCGACATACCTCGGCTGTGAGGTCTGGCGCCTTGTGGTAGCCCTTCATCACCCAGGGTGCTTTGAACACGGCCTCGCCGATCTCGCCCTGGCGAACGTTCTGCCCATCGTCGCCCACGATACGGATGTCGCAGATCGGCTTGCCAACGGTGCCCAGCTTGCGCCAGTCCTGCGTGCTGATGGAAACCGCCGACACCTCCGTAAGACCGTACACCTCGTACAGAGACAACGCAAGCTTCTCCTCAAGGGCCTTCATCAACTCGGGGAAGGACTTCGCCCCGGCGGTGACGGCAAGTCGCAGTGAGTTCAGATCATATCCCCGCAGAACCTCACCCCGCACCATGGCCATTGCATTGTACATGGCAGGAACACCGAAGATGATGCTCCCCTTCTCCCTATCGAGGGCCTCCAGGACAACCCGCGGAGTGAAGTCGGGGATCAACACGATAGTTGAGCCGGTCAGGATCGAGCCGAGAAGCACTTCGCACAGGCCAAACAAATGGGAAAAGCGAACGAGGTCTATCATAACGTCCTCGCTCTTACGCTGTATTGCAGCCGAGACTATGGGAGGAGTCCCCAGAAGGGAGGCGTGAGTATGCACAACGCCCTTCTGGCTTCCCACGACGCCAGATGTATATATGATCGCCGCATCATCTCCATCCTCTATATCAACAGCAGGCGACTCGGCAGAGGTATGCGCCATCATGGTGGCAAGCCCACCGGCATCGACCTCGATCACATGTCCGGTGAAAGGAGCGCCGGATGAGACCGGCGAGAACATGCGGGAGAACTGCTGTTCCGTCATGAGGATTGTCGATTCTGAATCCCTCAACAGAGCACTGAGTTCAGGCGACTTCAACGCGGGATTGAGCAGCACTGCCACACCCCCACCTTTGACCACCCCGAAGTAGCTGATCACCCACTCAGGGCTGTGAGACATCAGGATGGCCACATGATCGCCCCTGCTCATCCCGAGTTCCGTAAGAGCGTTGGCTACCCTGTTGGAGGCTTCATTCAGGTCGCCGTAGGTGATCCTGCGATTGCCAGAAACAATAGCCTCTTTGCGAGGCATATCACAAGCAGTCTGCTCCAGGGTCTGCTTCAGGTTCATCTCTGACTTCGGCAGGTTTCCCTCAGAAGTATAACACAGGGTTCGCGAGCTATGGCACCCCTCATGCAGCCCTCTATGCGGAGGCACAACAAGAACACCTGCGTACCACTAGGCCTTGCGCTGCGGTCGCGGCGGGTACTGCTGCGGGTATTGAGGCGGCGGCTGCGGTGGATGCTGCTGCGGCGGTGCTTGTTGCTGCTGGGCCTGTATGGCGATCACATCGCTCCCGGCCTCGAACAGCTCGGACTTGATCTCGTGGACCAATCCCCAGGCCTGGGCCTGCTCGGGATTGAGCACCACTCTCTCGATCATCGCACCTGTTATATCCTCGGTCTTCTTGCCCGTGTTGGCGGCTATTACCCCGGCGATATTCTCTACGTCGATCCTCAATCCGCCCAGTCTCTCCTCCAGCAGCTTCTCGTCCAGGTTCTGCTCGCCTCTGAATTGAACATTGACGCCGTGAAACAGGAACCTCGCCTGGGGCACCGACAGCCTTTTCGAACCGGCGCAGTATACGACAATGCCTATTGAATCCACGCTGCCGAAGTTGTGCGTGGTTATGGACACCGGCAGTCCCTTCAAATAGTTGTATGCGCTGAGGCCGTGGACAACAGAGCCGCCCGGCGATGAAACAAGAAGGATGAACTCCCGAACACCCTGTTTCATCCTCTGATCAATGGCGCTCATCAAGGCGTTGACGGTGGCATCCATGACCGGGGCGAAGAATCGTATTACAGTGGGTTTCACGGCCTGATTGTAGCAAATCCACCGATATTAGGGAACAGCAAATCGTTATCACGTGGCGCTTTTGGTATACTAATGCGGGAATCAACTCCATGACCAACGCGGCCAGCGCCAAACTGCGGATACAAGAGCTTCGGGAGTCGATCAACTACCATAACCATCGCTACTACGTCCTCGATAGCCCCGAGATCAGCGACACCCAATACGACGGTTTGATGAGGGAACTCGGGCAGCTGGAGGCTGACCATCCCGAACTGGTCACCCCGGACTCCCCGACCCAGAGGATCGGCGCCCCTCCGGTCGAGGCATTCGGTGTCGTCCAGCATGCCCAACCTCTACTGAGCCTGGGCAATGCCTTCTCCTTTGAGGAACTGGAGGCCTGGCATAGGAGGGCGGGCAACCTGCTGGGAAGAGACCATTTCGACCTGGTCTGCGAACCCAAGGTCGACGGGCTGGCAGTGGCGCTCACTTACTCCGACGGCCTGCTGGTCACAGGCGCCACCAGGGGCGACGGGTACCGTGGCGAGGATGTCACCAAGAACCTGAGAACCGTCCGAAGCATTCCTCTGTCTGTGCCCCGCGAGGCCCCGCCACGATTCGAGGTTAGAGGCGAGGTCTTCCTGCCCAGGGCCGGCTTCAAGAAGCTCAACGAAAAAAGGGCAAAAGAAGGACTACCTCTGTTCGCCAATCCCAGGAACGCCGCCGCCGGCTCCGTGAGACAGTTCGACTCCGCGGTCACCGCCAGCCGTCCGCTGGACGTTTTCATCTACGGCCTTGGCTGGGCGGAAGGCAGGAGAACGCCTGAAACCCACTGGGATACTCTCCAGTACCTCAAGACTCTGGGGTTCAAGATAAGCCCCGACATCTCTCTCTGTCGCTCCCTCGACGAAGCGGAAGAATACTATCGGAGATGGCTCAAGGGTCGCGATGGTTCGCCATACGAGGCCGACGGCATAGTGGTGAAGGTGAACTCAGTTGCCCTTCAGGAAGAACTGGGTAACGTGGCACACGAGCCCAGATGGGCCATCGCTTATAAGTTCCCCGCCGTTCAGGGCGTCACCCGTCTTGTCAATATAGGCATAAACGTGGGCAGGACAGGCAGCCTTAACCCCTACGCCATCCTCGAACCTGTGCAGGTAGGCGGCGTGGTCATCAGCCAGGCGGCACTACACAATGAGGAGGACATACACCGCAAGGATATCAGGATCGGAGACTGGGTCGTGGTGCAGCGGGCAGGAGAGGTGATACCGGAGATCGTAGGGCCCGTGGCCAGCCGCCGTACGGGAAGCGAAGAGGTCTTCTCCATGCCCGACCGGTGCCCCGTGTGCGGGAGCGAGGTCATCAAGCCGCAGGGCGAGGCCATGCACCGCTGCACCAATACCGCCTGCCCGGCTCAGGCCCTTGAGAAGATAAAGCATTTCGTAAGCCGCGGGGCGATGGACATAGACGGCATCGGTGAAAGGATGTGCCAGGCCCTGTTCGAAGCCGGCCTGATAAGAGATGGGGCTGATCTGTACTACCTTACCAACGATCATCTGCTCAGCCTGGAAAGGATGGCAGATAAGAGCGTCTCCAACATCATCGATTCCATCGAAAAGAGCAAGGACAGACCCTTCGCCAGGGTGCTCTTCGCACTGGGCATCCTGCATATCGGCGAGCAATACGCCGAACTGCTAGCAGATAACTACAGCAGCATAGATGACCTGGCAGCAGCCAACGAGCAAGACCTGTTGGCTCTCCCGTCTGTCGGACTCAGGATAGCCGAGAGCATCGTCACCTTCTTCAGACAGGATGGAAACAAACAGATTGTCGAGAAGCTGAGAAGGGCGGGGGTACGGCTTCAGAATGAACGGGACAGTTGCGCCCAATACGGCGATCTACCCCTGGCAGGGACTGAGTTCGTGCTGACCGGCAGACTGGAGTCATTGCCACGTCCGGAGGCGGAGGCGAAGATACGCACTCTCGGTGGCAAGGCAGGATCCGACGTCACCAGGAAGACGACCTACCTGGTCGTTGGTGCCGAACCCGGTTCCAAGCTGGCCAGGGCTGCGAGGATGGGCACGAAGATCCTCACCGAGAGTGAGTTCCTCGAGCTTATCGAGTCTTCAAGTTCCGGCGAGCCCACCGATCAGAGCTAAGCGAGGAACACTCCGTTGAGGTGAAGCATATGAGGATACGACCATACCACGAGAGCGACATCGCGGAGCTTACCGACCTGGTCAACGAGGCGCAACGTGAATCATACGAGTTCATCGCCCGAACGGAGAGGGACGTTCAGGAACGGCTGTCAGGTGCGAGCTGCGTTCTACTTGCTATAGATGAGGAGGATTCTATCGCCGGTCTCGCCTACCTCCGCCAGGATTGGTACGGGGAGACTCTAACCCTCTCTGTCCGCTGGGGCCGTAGCCAGGATGAAATCGCCGATCTCCTGCTTCCGATCATCGAACCGCAGAACAAGACAGGCGTAGTCAGCACATCGATCGAGCCCCAGAACCAGGCGAGGCTCGCTCTATTCACTTCCAGGGGATACACAAGAGAGAGCAGCCTGTATCAGTTGATAGCCCGGCTTGACCACCCGCTGGCACCGCCCCAGGTAGCCGCCGGCTATGTCGTACGGAGCCTCAGCCCTGATGAAGAGGAGGCATTTATCAGGCTGGCCAATGCTTCCTACGAGGGAGAGAGGCTCAGGCCGGGTATTCTGGCGAGATGGAAAGAGGGGGACCCAACGTTCGATTCGGACTTGATACAGGTAGCTGAGTACGAAGGGCAGCTAGTGGCCCTCGTTGCGGCCCGATCGGATCTTGCGTACAACAGGCACTACGGCGGCAGGCGGGGCTATCTCGGGCCTGCAGGCACCCTGCCGACTCACCGGGGCAACAACCTGAGCAAGGCACTCACCGCCCGCGCCATGAACCTGCTCAGAGAACGGGGCATGCAGACGGCCTGTCTGCACACCTGGGACAAGAACCCCTCGGCCCTGGCGGTCGCGACAAGTCTCGGTTTCCGCGTGGAACACGAGTTCATAATCCTGCATAAGACGTTTGACCAGGTGGGCATGAGAAGAGCATCATGAGAGCAGGTGAAGCACCGTTCTCAGTCGCTCGGGTCACATGCCCGAGGTGAAAGCTATGAAGATGCGACCGTATCGTGAGACCGACATCTCGGAACTGGCAGACATTGTCAACAAAGCCTACAGCGACGAGTATGAGTTCATACCCTACACTGACGAAGACCTGCTGGGAGAGCTGAAACCGGCGAGCACCGTACTGCTCGCCACCGATGAACAAGACCGGATCGTCGGGCTGGCCTACCTGCGCCAGGACTGGTACGGTGAGACAGTCACTACCTGTGCCCGGCCGGGGACGGACTGGCAGAAGATCGAGGGCTTCCTGCTGACTGCCATCGAACCCGAGAACAAGACCGGGAACATCACCACCTCAGTAGAACCGGATGACAGGGAACGGATGGAGTTCTTCGACGCCGGGGGATACCGTCCACAGAGCAGCCTGTACCAGATGGTGGTCGACCTTGACCGACCAGTGCCCTGCATACAGTTGCCCGAGGGCTATACCGTTCGCAGCCTCAAGCCAGATGAAGAGCAGACACTCATCAGGCTGGCCAATGCCGCCTACAAGAGCGATAGGCTGCAGCCGGGGGTACTCGCCAAGTGGCAGGCAAGAGACCCCGACTTCAAGATAGATTGGGTACAGGTGGCGGAATATGAGGGCGAACTTGTCGCGATGGTCAGAGGGTGCTCGGACCGTGAATACAACGAGCACTATGACGCCCGGCGGGGCTATCTCGGTCCCGCAGCCACACTATCCGACCACAGGGGCAAAGGCCTGAGCAAGATCCTTACCGCCCGGGCTATGGACTGCCTTCGTCATCACGGCATGCACACAGCCTGCCTCTATACATGGGAAGGCAACCCGGCGGCAGTGGAGCTCACCAGGCACCTCGGCTTCCGGCTCGGGCACGAGTGGAAGATCCTCGGGAAGAGGCTGCCTCGGACATGAGACAAACAGTGATGCAGCTCCTAGGACAGCGCTATGCCCGACACCATCTCCGGCAGACCTCGCATCTCCGTTAGATGCAGCTGTACGAATCGGAATACGCACGAATTGGATGCCCATGAGTGACCGCGAAGCCTTGTCCCTCATCGCCCGTCGGTGGATTTCGCTCTGGACGGTACCCGTGGACTGGGCCGCCTTTGAGGAACTGCATGCACATGACTTTGAGGATGCTTCATCCGCGGGGCGTCCCGTCACGAGAGAGGGCTTTGCTCAGGGGCTGCGAGACCTGGTCGATGCCTTCCCCGATTTGCATACTCGCGTTGAGGATCTTGTCATAGACACGCAAGAGCGAAGAGTAGCCATCCGCTGGTCGGCCGAAGGTACCAACAGGTCCTGCTATCTGGGTATCGGCCCGACGAACAGGCTGAGGCGTATCACTGGAATAGAGATCATAGAGGTGCGAAACGATCGGGTTGTAAGACGCTGGGGTGAGTGGGATATCATCGACCATACAGGCAGGTAAGAGCCTGAGCATCTTTCCGGCAGAGTAACGGATGATCATGCCCTCAGGGCAGGCAATGATTTTCCAGACAGAGCGGCTGCTCATCAGAGCAGCCGGAGAAGAGGATGTCGACGTGTTTTACGCGCTGTGGACCGACCCTCGGGTCATGACGAACGTGGGCTTTCCCAAGGGGCTACCGGTAACACGTGACGAACTCAAGGATACACTGTCGAGACAGGGGAGGTCGGAATTCGATCGGCTGCTGGTCGTGCAACTGAAGGCCACCGGAGAGGCCATCGGCGAGTGCAAGCTGTCACGCCCGGACAGGAATGGCATAGCCGAGCCTGACGTGAAGCTGCTACCCGAGTTCTGGGGACACAGATACGGAGCCGAGGTCTGGAGAGGGCTTATTGACTACCAGTTCGCGCACACGGACTGCATGGTCGTTCAGGCAACACCGAACGTCGACAACATAGCTTCGATCAAGATGCAAGAGACTGTGGGTGCAGTACGCACTGGAGAGGATGTTCACCGCTTTCCCGATTCCATGCGAGGCTACACATCTCCCGTGCACCACCATGTTTACCGGGTGAACCGTGCAGCCTGGAAGCAAGACCGGGCCACATAGCCCACAGTTCCGATCTTGTGACCCGGGATCAAATACGGGTCACCCGCAGGAGCATCAGCCCCCGCGGACGACCCGCGGTTCTCAATACCTGACGCTATACCGCGCCCATAACATAAGCGAGGAACTACTCCGACTCTTCCTTCTGAACTCCTGTGAAGGTGAAGTCCTTCACATAGACAGCCGGCATCACGGCAAACGAGCCGCCCTCGTCACTGATAACCTCTCGCTCCCTGGATATGGCCTGCACGTTGGAGAAGGCCCGCAGCATGCTCTCGGTCCAGCGCAGGTTCTTCACCGCATGCTTGATCTTGCCGTCCTCGACGAGGAACGTGCCGTATCGGGTCATCCCCGTCATCAGTGCATTCTTGGGATCGAGAAAACCGTTGACATAGTGGAAGTTGGTCACCAGGAGGCCGCGACGGCAGGAGGATATCATCTCCTCAAGTGACGAATCCCCCGGCTCGAGGCAGACGTTCCAGGGAATCGCACCATACGGCGTACCGGGCGGCAGGCCGTGTCCTGTCGGTTGGGTCTTGGCCTGGTTAGCGCTCGCCATGTCGAACACCACACCTCGGTTTATCCCCCGCTCGACCAGGACCACCTTCTGTTTGGGAAAGCCCTGGAAGTCGAACGGTAGTCCCTGCGCCTCGGGCTCAAGGATGCTGTCATATATGGTGATGTTCTCACCCATCGACCGCTCCCCCAGCTTGCCGGCCATGAAGCTCCTCCCCTCGATAAACGAGTTCGACCCGAAGGCTATGAATCCCATCCACATCATCACCTCGGCGAGGCAGCTGGGCTCCAGGATCACGTCCATCTGCCCCAGAGGTATCTCCTGCTGATCCTTGTTCAGCGCACATCGCTCCAGTCCCTTAGCAGCGACCGCCTCGAAGTCTATGGTGCTCACATCATGAGAAAAGGCACCGGAGCGACTCATACCGTGCTCGGACATCGGGACGATCGCGATGTTCGCGTGGGTCAGCGGCTGGTAGGCAGACAGCCCGTTGGAGTTCAGAACCGCGATCTCGCCCTCGCCACTGGTAAAGGCCCCGGCCACCTCGAACCCGAGGCGATCAGCCTGGGCGAAGATCTTCTTCATTATCTCGGCCCGCGCCATCGGCGTGAACTCGGCGGTGGCCTCGAAGTAAGTCTTTGTCTTCTGATACTGCGCCGGCCTGGGGAAGTCCTCAAAGTACGGGTTCTCCGGCTGGTGCCGCGCCGCCTCCAGCGCCTGGGCCGCTGCCCTGAGCAACTCGTCTTCGCCCATCTTGTTTATCGTCACCACTCCCAGTCGCTTGCCATCGGCAACCCTCACGTAGACGCGGGTATCCTCCTCGATGACGTTCTGATGTATCGCCGACTTCGTGTAACGGGTAAGGCCGCTCCGGCCACCCATGTAGACCAGCTCCGTCCGCTCCGCTGGAGAGCGGTCGACAACACGCTTCAGCAATGGCAGAATCTTCTGTTCGCCTATCATTTCTTGACCCCCACTTCGATATTTCTGAATCTGGCCGGAGCCACGCCGTGGGCTACATGCATCGTCTGGGGCGGCTCGCCCTTTCCACAGTTGGGGAGTCCCCAGACCCTCCACTCGCTCCTGCCGCACACCGCGTCGCACGAGTTCCAGAACTGAGGGGTGATTCCCGTGTACACAGGGTTCTTCAGCATACGTACCTTCTTCCCATCCCTTATCTCCCACGCGACCTCGCAGCCGAACTGGAAGTTCAGTCTCAGGTCGTCGATCGACCAGGACTTGTTGGTAGCTACAAATACTCCGCTCTTGGTATCGGCAATGAGTTCGTCCAGAGTGGGCCCGTTCTCCGCCGGTTCCAGGTTGATGTTGATCATCCGGATGAGGGGAATGTGATTCCAGCTCTCGGCGCGCATTGCCCCGCTGCTCCTTCTGCCCAAGACAGGAGCAGTCTCCCTTGATGTAAGATATCCAACGAAGATCCCTTCCTGGATGATGGGAAACCTCTGTGCCGGCACGCCTTCGTCGTCATAGCCGAAGGATCCGATCGACCCGGGAATCGTGGCGTCGCCGTAGATGTTGACCGCCTTCGAGCCGTAGCGAAACTTCCCCAGCTTGTCCGGCGTCAGGAAACTCCCCCCGGCGTAGCTGATCTCGGTTCCCAGGGCCCGGTCAAGCTCGGTCGGATGACCGCACGACTCGTGAACCTGAAGCACCAACTGTGAAGAGTCGATTATCAGATCGGTCTTCCCCGCCGGGCAGGCCTCTGCAGTGAGAAGCGCCAGTGCCTCCTCGCGCGTCCGCTCAGCGTTCTCCACAAGCTTAAGCGATTCGACGAACTCGTAGCCGTAAGTGGCAACATCACCGCCCATGCTGCTGGGGTATGACCTCCGCTGAACATCGCCGTCACCGATGGCCGTCGCCTCGATGCCGGCCCCGCTCTCCAGGATGCTCTGCGAAATCTCGGCACCCTCGGTGCTCAAGAAGAGCTTGTCAGTACGGTAGAAGCTCATCTCCCCCTCTGCCACCGCGATCCGCTTGTCCTGCCTCAGTATCTTCAGAGCAGCGAACAGGAGTTCCAGCTTCCTCTCCAGAGGGGCTTCGAGGGGATCCACCTCGAAGTGAGTCCTGTAGTTTCCGCGCTGCGGCTCCGAGCCATCGAGCTTCACAGGCTCACGCTGGGTGAGGTGGCTTGCCCTTGCGACCTCCAGGGCCTGCCTGCCCGTCTGCATGACATCAGCCTCGGTCAACCGTGACGAAGCTGCGAAACCCCACGAACCCTTATACAGGACCCGGACTCCGTATCCGCAGTCGCTCTTGCGCGAAAGCCCCGCCACCTGCTCGTTGCGCACGGTTATGTTCTCGCTCTCGCGGTCGAGATAACGGGCGTCCGCATAGTCGGCACCGGACCGGCTCAGTTCCTTCAGGGCCGCTCTAAGCCATTCCTTTGTCTCCATAAGGCCTCCTTTCGCCCTGAGTTTACCAGATAACCACCGCCCCAACCAAGCGTGCTCTGAAGGCCTCGTAAGGGATGTTGAGCCGCCCAGATGCCCATGGGTTCAGCCGACACCCATCCCGCTGTCCCGAGCACGAAACTCAGCAGCTCCCCCGCTCATATCTAGCACAGCCGGCCGCGCAACAGCGAAATCGAGAACGGCGATGTGTTAGAATCATCGCGAACCGTCCGTCGATTACACAGAAGGGAGAGCACTCGCCGAGACCAACCGTCAGGTTCTTGATGTATGATAGTCTCCCGGTGGCTCGCTTCGGCCCATGATTGAGACTTAACGCTGGGGAGATTGAGGGCAGCAGATGAAACTCATTATTGGCCTGGGCAATCCCGGCACTGCCTACGCTCGCAACCGCCACAACGTGGGCTTTCGATGCGTGAATCACTTTGCCAGGCTTCACTCCATTCGCTTCGACCGCAAGCAATGTCGGGCACGGATAGGCACCGGCGGGGCAGGCAGCCAGGCGCTGCTCCTCGCCAAGCCCATGACATTCATGAATCTGAGCGGTGCATCGGTAGCCTGCCTGGTCAGCAGGCACAGAGTTCCCCTGGCTGACCTTCTGGTGATGTATGACGATCTGGATTTGCCTCTCGGCAAGATACGCCTGAGGCAGGGCGGAGGCTCGGGAGGACACAGGGGGATGAACTCGATCATCGCCGCCCTGAGAAGCGAGGAGTTCCCCAGGATCAGGATCGGGATTGGACGTCCCCGCACAGAGGCTGAACACTTCGATAGTGACGCGGTAATCAACCATGTCCTCAGCGGTTTCTCCGCTGAGGAAGAAGCGGCGATCAAGCCCGTCATCGCCAGGGTGTCTCAGGCTATCGGCTGCTTCGTTACCGAGGGAATCGAAGCAGCAATGAACAGGTACAACTAGTCTCATAGTATTCCGTTTCGGACATCGGGCTGTTAGTATAGTATAATCTACCCGTACACCAGAACATGAATGTCGCAGTGATCGGAGACTCGGTCTGCTCTGAACAGGAAGCCAGGCTGGCAGAGACCGTCGGCGAATTGCTGGCCCAGAGGGGTGCGGTGGTGGTGTGCGGGGGCCTGGGTGGAGTGATGGAAGCTGTCTGCCGGGGAGCCAAATCGCGCGGCGGACTGACCGTGGGCATCCTGCCCGGCGACGATCCAGAAGCAGCCAATCGCTGGGTGGATGTCCCCGTCGTCACCGGCATGGGCGAGGCCAGGAACGCATTGGTCGTGAAGTCGGCCCGTGCGGTGATCGCCATCGGCGGCGGTTACGGAACGCTTAGCGAGATCGCGCATGCGCTCAAAAACCACATCCCCGTCATTGGACTGAATACCTGGTCTCTGTCACGACAAGGCGGCTCGGATGACTCGATCATAAGGGTAGACAGGGCCGTTGAGGCAGTTGAACATGCTATGTCCGGTGTCACCGGATCTGGAGATGATGCGCTGGAGACATCGCTCTCGAAGCAGAAGGAGCGACGGGGATCACAGATGAGATGATCATTGTTCATGGACGAGTATTGAAGGAGAAACCAGGCAATGGCCACGATCAAAGCTGTTAAGGCCAGGGAGATCCTGGATTCCCGTGGCAACCCCACGGTAGAGGTGGAGGTATCGTTGATCGACGGCACCGTGGGGATGGCGGCTGTTCCCTCAGGGGCCAGCACGGGAACATACGAGGCGCTGGAGCTTCGCGATGGCGATAGGGCCAGATATCGTGGCCTTGGCGTCCTGAAGGCGGTGGAACACGTCAATACCGAGATCGCCCCGGCAATAGTCGGCATATCCGTCTCGGAGCAGGCGGAGATCGACCGGTTACTGATCGAACTCGACGGCACCCCTAACAAGTCCCGGCTCGGCGCCAACGCCATTCTGGGGACTTCCCTCGCCGTTGCAAGGGCGGCGGCCACCTTCTGGGAGGCCCCTCTCTATCGCCATCTGGGAGGGGAAGAGGCCCACCTGTTGCCCATACCGATGCTCAATATTATAAACGGCGGGGAGCATGCCCCCGGCTCGACCGATTTCCAGGAGTTCATGATTATGCCGCTGGGCGCCGCCAGTTTCAGTGAAGCCATGCGCATAAGCAGCGAGGTCTATCACTCGCTACGCCGACTGCTCAAGAATAGGGACCTGAGCACTAACGTGGGAGATGAGGGGGGATTCGCACCTCAGCTTACGACAAACGAGGCAGCACTGGAGCTTATACTGGAGGCCATCGACATAGCGGGCTACAGGGCAGGCCACGACCTGTTCTTGGCCCTCGACCCTGCAGCCAGCGAGTTCTATCAGGATGGGCAGTACGTCCTGGCTCGCGAAGGGGTTACGCTCAGTTCTCCCCAGATGGTTGACTATTATGTCCGGTTAGTCTCGGAGTACCCTATCATCAGCATAGAAGACGGCCTCGCCGAAGATGACTGGACGGGATGGGTGTCGCTGACCGCTCGCCTCGGGAAGAGCATCCGCATCGTGGGCGATGACCTCTATGCCACCAACATGGAGCGCCTGGAAGCGGGCATCGAGCGGAGGGCCTCCAACTCAATCCTCATCAAGCCCAATCAGATAGGCACGCTGAGCGAAACCCTGGCAGTCATCAATAGGGCACAGCAGGAAGAGTGGACGGCGGTCATCAGCCACCGCTCCGGTGAGACCGAGGACACTACCATCGCCGACCTGGCTGTAGCGAGCAGTGCCGGGTTCATCAAGACCGGCGCCCCATGTCGCAGTGAGCGACTGGCCAAGTACAACCGGCTCCTCAGGATCGAAGAGGAACTGCGGGCGGCAGCCCGGTATCCGGGGCGCAGTGTGTTGTATAATCTGGACAGGACAGAATAGTGCGCGTAACACGGGTATTAGACGGTGTTTACCAGATAAAGACTCCTTCTCCTGGAGACGTGGCGTGGGAGACGAATGCCTACATAATCGAAGGCGGCGACGGCCACATACTCGTTGATACGGGATGGGATAGCCAGGATGCCCTATGGGCTCTTCAGGAGGGGACGAAGGGCGCGGGGTTCAAGCTCCGCGACATCACGAAGGTCGTGATCACCCATATACACCCTGACCATTACGGGCTGGCCGCTAAGATGAAACAGATTTGCGGCGCCGAGGTTGCCATGCACAGGGTTGACGCCGATCTCATCTCCTCCCGGTACAAGGACTTCGCCGATCTGCTGGACAAGATGGAGGTGCTCCTGCGGAACAACGGTGTCCCGGGGGAGGAGTTGCCTCAGTTGAAAGAGGCATCGCTGTGGATGCAGAAATACGTTACCACAGAGTCGCCGGACGTAAAGCTGGAGGATGGTGATACGGTGTCAAACGACTCCTTCAAGTTCGAGGTGATATTCACGCCGGGGCATTCGCCGGGCCATATCTGCCTTTTCGAACGAGACAGGAAGTTCATCCTCACCGGCGATCACGTGCTCTACGATACCAGTCCTCACGTCAGTGTCAATCCTCACTCAGGAGACAACCCCCTTAGCGACTATGTCTCCTCGCTCAACAAGCTGACGCGCCTCAAGGTCCATTTCGTGCTGCCGGGCCACGGCCCGGTGTTCAACGCACTGGGATTGAGGATAGATGAGATACTGCAGCATCACGAGAGCCGGAAGAACGCGATCATGAAGTCCCTCAGCAACGGGCTCAAGACGGCCTATGGTGTTGCTCAGGACATACCCTGGACCGCCGGCGGGGGAAGCACCGCATTTCGCGACCTCGGAGTCTGGGACAGACGCCTGGCCGTTACAGAGACGCTCGCCCATCTCAGGCTCCTGGTGGAGGAGGACAGGGTGGCCAACATCGACATGGATAGCAATTCTCTATATGTGGCCAAGAACTAGGTGAGGTTAATGGGATCGGTCCGGTTGCCGGGTATTACAGGCAACCGGGCGTCGCAGCCAACTGAGCAGCGACATTATGAACAGGACCAAGAGAACAAGGAGGTAGGAAATGGCAGCAAGAATAGGAATCAACGGCTTCGGACGCATAGGCAGGTTGGCCCTGAAGGCAGCGATCCAGCGGGGCGGAGGCAGACTGCAGGTGACGGCGCTGAACGATCTTACAGACGCCAGGACCAACGCCCATCTCTTCAAATATGACACCAACTACGGCATCTATCCCGGCAAGGTGGAGGCCAGAGACGACTGCATAGTAGTGGACGGCAACAAGATAGCGGTGCTGGCCGAGCGAGATCCGGCGAAGATCCCCTGGCGAGATCATGGCGTGGACATCGTCATCGAATCGACAGGGCTTTTCACAAAGGGGAGCAAGGCCGCCGCCCACCTGGAAGGCGGCGCAAAGAAGGTGATCATCTCGGCGCCGGCCCAGGAAGAGGACATATCCATCGTTCTCGGCATCAATGAAGCGAAGTACGACCCTAGGAAGCACCACATCATCTCCAACGGCTCCTGCACGACGAACTGCGTCGCCCCGGTGGCGAAGGTGCTTCACCAGGACTTCGGCATAGTCCATGGCCTGATGACCACCGTACATGCCTACACCAACGACCAGAAGATACTGGACGTGTTCCACAAGGACCTGAGGCGGGCCCGGGCCGCCGCCATGAACATCATCCCCACCACCACCGGCGCCGCGCGTGTGGTGGGAGTGGTCATCCCAGAACTGCAGGGCAAGCTGCACGGAATCGCCTTAAGGGTGCCAACCTCGGCCGTTTCTGTGGTGGACTTCGTCGCCGAACTGGGCAAGAAGACGAGCGCGGAGGAGATCAACGGCGCCTTTCGCAAGGCTGCCAGTGGAGAGTTGAAGGGGATCCTGGAGTATTGCGACGAGCCACTGGTCAGCTCGGACTTCAAGGGTAATCCGGCCAGTGCGATCGTCGACGCCCCGAGCACCATGGTCATCGATGACAGCTTTGTCAAAGTGCTGGCCTGGTATGATAACGAGTGGGGCTATGCCTGTCGTCTCGCCGATCTGGCAATTTACATCCTCGACAAGGGACTCTAGCCAACCTTCCGTCTCGCTGGAGAGGAGAGGAACGCTGACGGGGCACTGCGTTGCGAGGCCCTGGCTCTATGGAGGGTGCTCGATGCATCAGCACTCTAGCCTCGTGCTGCACAACCACGAAGGATCGCACTACAAACATCCGGGGCGAGGGGCCTCCGAGATGCTAGGCATGAACAGAATACCGAGTCAGATCAGACCCGGGAAACGAATGCGGGCTATGGCGAGGGCAGACTGACCGATGAACGTAAGTGTCTGCCGGATCCAGCTTCGCCTGCCCGAGAACCATTCCCTGAAGGGCAAGAGGCAGGTGATCAAGTCTATCATCGCCCGCCTGCAGAATCGGTACAAGGTGGCGGTAGCGGAGGTGGATGATCAGGAACTGTGGCAACTGACCACGCTGGGCGTGGCCTGCGTCAGCAATCACAGGAGACACGCCGAAGAGACATTGTCCAACGTCGTGAAGTTCATAATCCAGAGCTATCCGGACGTGGAGTTGCTGAGTTCGGAGATAGAGACCTTTCCGTGATGGATGCCGCGGCCTTCCTCAGCTATCTCCTCACCCAGCCCGATTACCGACAACAGATAGTCCACGTCGAACGCATTCCCCGGAAGGATGCCACGCCAGGCAAGCTGGAAGAGCGCCTTGATCCCCGTCTTGAGCGATGCCTGGAAGCTCAGGGCATCTCAGACCTGTACAGCCACCAGGCGCAGGCATTGAACGCCGTCTTCAGTGGCAAGAACGTCATAGTCGCCACGCCCAGCGCCAGTGGCAAGACGCTCGTCTACCACCTTGCCACCCTCCGTTCACTGCTCGAAGACAAGAACAGCCGGGCTCTGTACCTGTTTCCCACGAAAGCACTGGCCCAGGATCAACTGCGCAGCCTGAGGCAGATGGTCAGCCTCCTATCGTCGAGCGGTCCGGGAAACGCCGTCACGTCGCTGCCGGACTCAACAGGTTCCTCTTCAACGTTGCGAGCCCCGACACGTCGGGACATGGCGATCTCTGCCGCGGCCATAGCCACCTTCGACGGCGACACACCGCAGCCCGAAAGGGCCGGCATAAGAACACGGGCAAGAGTAGTACTGACGAACCCCGATATGCTGCATCTTGGCATCCTGCCCAATCATCAGTCGTGGTCCGCTCTGTTTCGCAACC
>JBLRXG010000008.1:0-16193 GCA_047920855.1 Dehalococcoidia bacterium
CGTGTCCATCGGGCCTGTAACTTACGACTCAGAGTGCTGGTAAGAATCCAGCACCTTGACTGCGGCGAAGGCATCGGCACAATATGCATCGGCACCTATTTCCCGGGCGAATTCGTCAGAAACAGCAGCACCGCCTATCAGCACCTTAACACTGCTCCGCACCTTGCTCTCCTCAAGAGCCTTAATCACTACGTCCATCTCGGTCATTGTGGTAGTAAGCAGGGCTGATAGTCCCAGGTATTGGGGCTTCTTGTTCTTCACAAAGTCGACCACTGTCTTCGTGGGCACATCGATCCCCAGGTCATGAACCTCGTAGCCAGCGCCTTTGAGCAAGATGGCAACGATGTTCTTGCCGATGTCATGTATGTCCCCCTTCACCGTCGCGATGGCAAATGTGCCCCTGGTTTCGATCTTCGCCGACTCGAGCGCAGGCTTGAGGATGTCCATCGCTGCTCCCACTGCTTCAGCCGAGGCAAGCATGTCCGGGATGAAGTACTCCTTGGCTGAGAACTTCTCGCCAACCACCTCCATTCCGGCAGTCAGCCCCTCCGTGATTATATCCTGAGGTGAGACCTTGTCGTCGAGAGCCTGCTGTGTCAGTTCCACTACCCCGGGCTTGTCGACAAGGCTGTCGTCAATGCCTATGTCCTCCTTCGTTTTTCTCCCCTGTATAACATTCTCTTTCAGTGCTGCGATGATGTCCTTGCTCATACTAACTCTCCCTTTCATAAACGTTGAGTCTGGGCAGTATCCCGGGCACCTCCGCGAAAATCCTGGCGGTTGTCTCTTCGTCAATGTGTTGCACGGGTTTTGCCAGCAACTCTTTCATCCTTTCAAAGGCCAGTTCAAAGACCTGATCGGTCTCACCACTCCCCTCGAAGGGATACAGGCCCGATATCTCGCCGCTGCGCAACACCGGGCGAATATGGCTTATGTACAGCTTCTGAGGAGTATCCACTACCGACCGGATCTGTTTCAGCACCAACTCCATCTCCGCCTGATCGACACGTGGTTGCCTCAAGAAGTGCTTTATCATCTTGAAGTGCGCATCATCGAGGACTGCCTGGAGCAGAGAAAAGACGGAGTTGCATTCTAGCAAGCCAAACGCGCAGTGCAGGTACTGAGGCCCTGACATGGCCACCACGATATCCGAGAACAGCCTCTCGATCGATGACTGTTGACCCGGTATCTTTGAATCACCCACTCCTGAAGTTGAGTAGTTGGGTATCCCGTAGAAGCGTGCCATCTGGACACAGTCGATGTTGTACTGGCTCGTCTCAATAGCGCCGTACGAGTCACTCAGCGTGTCCATTCTAGCCCTAACCGGAACGCTGCCGTATAACAACGGGACGCCCGGCTTCACCAGTTGCCCCAGAGCTATGCCTGCCAGTACCTCCGCGTTGATCTGAGCCATGATGCCGGCTTCTTTGATAGGTGCAGTGGTGCCCGCCTGAGGTGACGATGACACAGCGACCGGCAGTCCACGGCGACATACCTCAATGAAGGTGCTCGTCGTGTCATCAACCAGCTGGAGGGGGCTCTTGACCAGACAGGTGATGAACGAGATTATGGGGTTGTCGGCAAGCTCCTTCTTCCCGCCGGCTATGAGTTCGGCCATTCTAACTACGTTGTCAAGCTGGTCGAGACTGGTGAGTCCGCTCATGAAGTGCTTAGTGTTGTTGTTGAGCGATGCGAAGAACTTGTTGACATCCTTGTTCTCGATGGTTATATCGCGATCCTGAATATTCACATTACGTATGAAGCCATCAACCATTTCAAGGTGTTCAAAAACGCGGGCCGACTGGCAGAGATCTTCAACCATGCCCCGCCTGGGTTTGAACTCGGGCACTGTGATCTCCCTGGAAGAGTCGGACTTATGTACATACGTGGGGAACTCCACGTCCAGCCAGATGTTGGTCTCCGAGCCGGTAATCAGGTATACCGTCGGCTCGTCACCATGCATGATTAGGGCATTGTCCGGATTTCGAGCACCCAGTTTGACGGACCTGGGAGCCGACTTCATGGCGGCCATCATGAGTTGCTCGGGCAGCTTCACGTGCCAACTGCGATGATCACCGCTTACAGACTCGACTGCTGCGCCGTGGCTGTGGAAGATATTCACCGCCTCCTCATTGAAGCTGATCAGCCCCGGATCTTCCAGAATCTCCATAGAGGCCTGGTGGATCAACTCGACCTGGCCCTTCGTTAGCCTTTCATATGGTCTCTCGACGTGTATCCCTTCTCTTGCCACTATATTCCTCCTTGGTTCTTGTGTTACACCGGTCTAATCAATCCCCTGTTGCCCGTCCGTCTCGACAGCCAGAGGGTATGACGGCATCAAGCTAGCCCCCTCCACCGGCCAGGGATTCGACCACGGCAACAGCCTGGAAGCCGTCCGCTCCATATCCATCCGCGCCGATGCTCCTGGCGAAATCCTCCGAGACCGGTGCTCCACCGACTATGATCTTTACATTGTCCCTGAGCCCGTTCTCCTCCAGGGTACGTACCACGTCCTCCATCCTTGCCATGGTGCTGGTGAGGAGAGCAGATAGACCCAGGAACTGAGGCTTTTCGTCTCTCACAGCGTCTACGATGACCTGGGTATCGATGTTGTTACCCAGGTCCTTTACTACGTATCCCGCGCCGCGTAGCAGAATGGACACTATGTTCTTTCCGATATCGTGAAGGTCATCTTTCACCGTGGCGACGATGATAGTGCCCTTAGTCTCTATGCCGCTCTTGGCGAGCCGGGGCTGCAGGATTTCCATAGCTGCGCCCACGGCCTCCGCAGAGGCCAGCATGTCGGGGATGAAGTACTCCCCGGCCTCGAACTTCTGTCCCACAATATCCATACCGCCGGAAAGCCCCCTACTCACGATATCGCGTATGGGCACGTCTGAGGCGAGAGCTTGTTCAACAAGCTCGGTGACACCTGGCTGCCCTGCCATTCCTTCCTCCATCCCCTCATCATCGCTGCTTACCCTCCCCTGGATAACGTTCTCTCGGATTAGCTCGATTATGTTCTCTGGCATTCTCTCCCTCCGGTTTCACTTGTGTGCTTCGCTAACTGACGTGGTCGCCGTCGAGTGGGTGCCCTCAACCCGTGCCCATATCCGCGCGTACAAGACAGTAGTCTGGCAGATCCGACGTAGCGCTCAGTCTACTATCTCGCTCTTTCTGTGGGCCCTGAGGTATGCCCTGCATGAAGGATCCTTAGCTATCAGCATGTTGGCGACCTTGATGAGGCTCATAGCCTTACTGTCAAGAGGGTCGACTATGACTGCATCAAGTCCGGCGTAGGCGGCCATCAACAGGAACGCGCGGTTAACCAGCTTCCTCTTCGGCAAGCCGTAGGAGATATTGCTGAGCCCCATCACTACCCCGGCGTCAGGATAACGAGACTTGATCCCCTCTATAGTCCTCAGTGTTACCAGTCCCTGACTCGTGTCCACGGCGATTGGCAGTACGAGTGGGTCAAACAACACCTGCTTCGGCTCTATGTCCAGGCCAGCCAGGTGCTCCATGATTTGCTCACAGGCAGCGAGGCGGTCCTCGACGCTCGGCGGGATCCCTTCTGATCCCATGGCCAGAGCTACCACCGATGCCTCGCGCTCGGCTACCAGTGGGGCGATGGATTCGAGCCTCGCCGGTTCTGCCGTGATCGAGTTCACCAGCGGCCGTTCACCGGTGTATTCCTTCAGGACGGCCTTGATCACCTCAGGCGAATCACTGTCGATGGCCAGAGGCTTCTCAACGGCGGCCTGAACTCCTCCGATAAGCCATCTGCCATCTGCAATGGCCTTCTCCAGTGAGCCGTGCCCACTGCCGGCGTTCACGTCGATGATATTGGCTCCTGCAGACGCTTGAGCCTTGGCCAGGTTCGCAAGAAATTCGCCGTCCCTATTGGCTATGGCCTCAGCAACCCTGCTATTCGATGCGTTGATGTTCTCTCCAATAACTAGCATATCCTATCCTACTATACCCTCAGTATTGCTAAGTATCTTCTGTCTTGCAGCGTCGGGAAGGCTGTAACCACTGCCATCCAGGATCTCCTTGACCTTCTGCGCTGCTCGCTGCCAGGTGGTTCTGCTGCCATTAGCTTCCCAGTCCTCCCTGCTGGACCTGTCACTCAGCGTAGGGTGGTAGTGCTCCCTTCGCATGAAACGCCTTGTGTGCCTGGCAGCTACGAAGTTGCCGCCGGGGCCTGCCTGCTTGATGAGATCCAGGGCCAGAGTATCATCATCCACTCTGATGCCCTCCACACTTCTCATCACCATGCCCAGAATCTCGTTGTCAATGACATACTTCTCGTAGCATACGGTCATGGCGAATTCCATGAGCCCGGCGGCATCATGGATGAAGTTGGCCCCGGCGAGTGCGCACAACATGGCAGTCATGGCGGATTCATAGCCGCTCTGGGCATCGAGTGTCTTGGCGTCCGTCATCCCGCCCGTTGCATAGAAGGGAAGGCCGTAGAACTGGGCCATCTGAGCGCCGGCGGCGTTTATCAGGCCCATCTCCACTGACCCGGCGAGATACCTGAGGTTTCGAAGGTCGGTGCTGGTGGCCACCGAGCCGAATATGACAGGAGTGCCCGGATTGGCGACCTGGGTCAGCATCACTCCCATCAATGAGTCCACCGTCTGTACCACGAGGTTTCCGGCCAGCGTAACCGGCGAAGTGGCACCGCATAATGGCTCGGCAGGGCAGGCCACAGGTATGCCGCTCTTGGCGATCGTCACCAGCAGGTCACCATAGGTCTTGTCCATCCGGAACGGACTTATGCTGCAGGTTATCATGGAGATGAGGGGACGTTCCCGCAGCGCCTCGGATGAGCCGGCGACGATCTCGGCCATCCTGATGACGTTCTTCACTCCCTCAGATGTGTACACGCCGCCCATCACATGTTTGGTCGTGTTGTCGAGTCCGGCAAAGAAGCGGTTTGCATCCACCCTCTCGACGGGCAACTCGTTAGGATACGTGGGCAGCATGAACAGGTGGATGTTGTCCAGCTTGTCTACCAGCCTTGCGATGGATTTCAGATCCTCCAGGTTGGCCGGTCTTATCTTGTTGGTCTCAGGCTGGTAGACGTATAGTGCTGTGCCGCCTGTTCCTGCGTACACACGTCTTCCACCCAGAATGATGTCGTGTGCTTCGTCCTGTCCACAGAGCCTGATCTCCGATGGTGCGGCAGCGATCAGTTCCTTGACTTTGCTCTCCCTGAGGCGTACGCGGTGCTTGTCTCGATCCACTTCTGCTCCGGCTCCAGCGAAGAGATCAAGCGCCACGTCTGACTGCACCTCGAATCCTACATCTTCGATCACGTGCATTGCAGCCTGGTGTACCTTCATTACAGCCTCGTCGTCCAGGACCCTGAAGCTGCCTCCTTCCAATCCTTTGCGGGTCATATGATCTGTCTTACCTCCTTCCGGGACAATCCTGCTTACTGCAGAACTCGCAGGGGTTGTACTTTGCCACATTGCTGTTCGCAGGGCCGATCCCGACGATGCCCGAGATCGACTTCTGGGGTATCATCAGACACTCAGCGGTGAGGCGGACTCCCAGAGTATTGCCTGTCAGGGCGTGGAAAAGCATGCGTTGCTGACCGATGTTCCAGTCGCAATAGCCAGGGCTGAAGCGCCGACTGATAACCAGTCCTTCAGATCGAGCCATCGCTCTTATCTTGTCCTCGACACTGGCTGCCGCTTTCTCCACAGCATCTGACCCGACTGCATCCAGGACAGTGGCCTGGAGTATGAGTCCGTCCCGGGCCAGCTTCCATGCTGTCTCCTCAAGATACTTGCCTATCGTCACCACGAATATGGCGACTTGCCGGCATTGCTCCAGGACTTGGACTATGACCTCGCTCTTGAAAATGATCGAGTCCTCGATGAAGGCGATACAGCCACGAGCCCACTCAACATCCTTGATAACATACGAGTATATAGGGTTGATCAGGCTCTGGGCGTTCTTAGCATAGTCGTCGACCAGAGAAGAAACGCGCGCCGATAGTTTGTGACTGTCATCATATCCTATGAACTGACACACCTGGTTCTTGTCGATTTCAACATCCACACCACCATTGCCGTCGGTCAAAACCATGATACTAGGATCCTCCTTTCATTGGGGGCGTTACGGAATAATGCTGTTGGGTGGGACGAGACGTAACCAACGGACAACCCGTTGTTGCGGTCCGGGGTGACCTGAGGAGCCTTCGGGGAACCTAATACCTGGTCATGCGATAGACCTTGAGAGTCGTGATCCGAGAAGATTCACAGTGCCTTATGAACAAGACAGCCAGACTATTGTCTCTCTATGAAAGAAAAGCGGATAGATAACTCCGGATCAATCTCATCCTGCTCACTTCACAGCATGCAATGCCCTCCTTGCGATTCTCTCCCTCCTTTCTTGGTCATAAGCAAGTACTATGATACCACAGATTCGGGTTCGGCGTCCACCGTATCTGGAATTGGCCTGCGGTGGGTATCTGTGGAGCTGTTCGATTACGATCAATCTTGCCCTAGCAATAGTGGGGTCCTGTACAGAATCTCAGACTGTGGAGAGCCGGCGCGCCTGAATGCTGTGCCTAGAGCCCCAGGGTACCGGCCACGACCTCCTTGTGCAGGTCGGTGCCTCCCGCAGCGAACTGCGCCGCCCTGACGCGGCGATAGTAGAGACCGATATCATGGTCCCTGGTGTATCCGATAGCCCCGTGAGCAGCGATAGCCTCTATGCATATCCGCTGGTAGGCTTCATTGGCTCTGGCCTTGACGGCAGAAATCTGCCACGCCGAAGGCGAGCCCACACTTATTCCCCAGGCTGCCTGATAGAGCAGGTACTGAACCGCATCGACGTCGATGAGCATATCAGCCAGCTTGTGCTGTATCGCCTGGAACGCACCGATGGGGCGGTCGAACTGGATTCTCTCCCTGGCGTAGCCGGAGGTCATGTCCAGGACAGCCTGACAGGCACCGAACATCTCGGCGCACTTCAGAAGCGCGGCCCGCTTCATGGTGAAGTCGATTATGTCCCAGCCTTTGCCTACAGACCCCAGGAGGCGGTCTGGCGGCACCGCTACTCCGTTGAAGATGACCCTGAAGTGCCTATCACCACCCATTGTCGGAATGGGTTCGACTGTCAGACCGGATACTCCGGCATCAACCACGAACAGTGTGATCCCCTCGTCCGGCGTCTCTCCAGTTCCTGTCCTGCCTGCCACCAGGATGTGATCGGCGATGTGAGCATCGGCAACGAACAGCTTGCCGCCCTGCAAAGCGTAATGCATGCCTCCTGGTTCAGCACGGAGCTTAACCTCGGAGGCTACGCCTCTACCTGACGACTCGGCCAGTGCCAGGGCCCATATATCTTTTCCTTGCGCTATCCCCGGTAG
Source organism: Dehalococcoidia bacterium (assembly GCA_047920855.1). Classification (GTDB taxonomy): domain Bacteria; phylum Chloroflexota; class Dehalococcoidia; order GIF9; family AB-539-J10; genus RBG-13-51-36. Next base: position 7,391 of record JBLRXG010000008.1, read on the forward strand.
AAAGCCGGATTTCTGCTCACCCGTGCCGTATTCGAGGAGCGGCAGTGCACACAGGGCAATGGTTGAGAAGAAGGGACCGGGCACGATGTTTCTTCCCATCTCCTCAAAGAGGACAACCAGGTCAATGAATCCGGCATTCATGCCTCCATACTCCTCCGGGAACACCAGCCCCATCCAGCCCAGCTGTGCCATCTTCTGCCACAGCTGCGGATCATAGCCTCTCTCATCCTCATCCGCATCCCGGATGCTTGACCTGGGACACTCCCTGGCCAGGAAATCCCGGGCCAGAGCCCGCAACATGTTTTGCTCTTCCGTGAAGCCAAAGTCCATTCTAGCCGCCTTTGAGAGTCTGTTGTCTCTGCACCATCAATACGACCTGGGCAATCCCAATCGAAAACGCGCCATTATGCTCTTCTCGATCTCGGCCGTGCCGGCTGCGATCGCCTGGCCAGGGAATCCCAGGTAGGCACCCTGTATCGCCCCGCCGAGTTGTGCCCAATTGGAGTCCGGGTCGATCTGCGAGTACATTCCCAGGAGATCAGCCCCTGTTATGGCCACCCTTCTCATCACATCGTCGCTCATCAACTTGTTCCTGGAGGACTCGTAGACCGGGATCTGGCCCTGACTCATGCGCCAGGCGATCTGGAATGCGAACATCCTGAGCACTTCGAGGTCGATCGCCAGCTCTGCCAGCCTGGTCCGAACAACACTGTTTCGCGATAATGGCTGACCTTCGTACTCCGTGTGAGTGGCATACTCGACCAATTGCTCGAGCAGGCTCCTGAAGTGACCATAGGTTGTGGGAGCAGTGCTACGTCGCTCGAAAGCCAAAGACTGCATTAGAAGATGCCATCCCCTGTTCTCCTCACCTACAAGGTTAGATGCGGTGACCGCTACATTGTCGAAGAATACCTCGTTGAAGTGATGCCTGCTGTAGTAGTTCGGTATAGGGTTCACAGTTATGCCGGGGCTCTTCATGTCCACGATGAAGATGCTGATCCCGTGGTGTTTCCTGGCTACATCGGCGTCTGTTCTGGCGGCGAGCCAGCACCATCTTGCCCGGTGAGCCGCACTTGTCCAGACCTTCTGACCGTTCAGAATGTAATGGTATCCGTTCCTCTGTGCCCGTGTCTGAAGGTTGGCAAAGTCGGAGCCGGCATTCGGCTCACTGTAGCATGTGCACCAGACACCATCTCTTTGGCCCGACGCGATAGGCGGCAGGAATTCCTCCTTCTGTTCCTTGGTGCCGAACATGATGAGGGAGGGTCCCACCCATTGGGTGCCGCTGATGCCCATCCATGCCCCGGGTATACCCCAGTAGCCTATCTCCATCTCGTATGTCGTCTGCTCCTGTAAGGAGGCGCCACGTCCACCGTATTCCTTCGGCCAACTCATGACAAGCCATCCTCTTTGAGCGAGCTTTCGAGACATCGCCATCTCGAACTCGAAATCCCTGCACTCTCCGTCAATCAAGGTGCTGCGCCGCCAGCCAGGAGGCAGTTCGGCTCTGGCGAACCTGCGGATGTCCTCCTTCAAAGCTAGTTCTGTTCTACTAAGACTGAAGTCCATCGTCTCTCCCTGGATCTGACAGCCGGAAGTGCCCCTTCCCTGCCAGGGTACCAGCAATCGCGTCCTCAGCTATCCAACAGGGGACGCAGCTTCGATACGATACTCAGCAAGAGCTCACTGCTACTGAGGAGGATCCGGGTTCACCAGGTCCCCTGTCAATGCTACCGGCAGGAACGTGAACATCTCATCCACCGTCCATCCTCCCATCTTTACAAGCTGCTTCTCCAGGTTGGGCTCTGAGTAGAGTCCGATCCGACCTGCCTCTACGTAGAATGTTCGGCCGTTGACGCCGGCCGATTCGTCCGAGGTGAGCCATACCACAAGAGGAGCGATGTCCTCCGGCCTCAGGCTCTGAAACCTGGCTACCGTCTCTGACCGGGTCTTCTTCATCTCGTCGCTCAGGGTAAGCCGGGTTCCGGCACTGGGCCGAATGCAGTTGCAGGTCACGCCGTACCTACCCATATCCCGTGCCACTTTCCTGGTCAGGCCTACTATGCCTTCCTTTGCAGCACCGTAGTTTGCCTGTCCGTAAGTAGTAGCATAGAGGCCTGCTACCGAGGAAGTGTTCACCATCCGCCCGTATCTCTGCTGGCGGAAGAGGGGGCTGACCGCCCTGATCGTGTTGAAATGACCGTAGAGGTGCACCTTAAGCACCGAGTCCCAGTCGTCTTCGCTCATGTTGAATACCATTCTGTCTCGCAGAATTCCTGCGTTGTTGACTAGTATATCGATCCTGCCGAAACTGTCCAGTGCGGTCCTGACGATGTTCTTGCCACCCTGCATCGTTGCCACCGAATCATAGTTGGCTACTGCCTGACCACCCGACCGCAGGATCTCCGACACCACTTCATCGGCTGGCGATGTCGATGTGCCTGAGCCGTCGACACCTCCTCCCGGATCGTTCACCACCACTCTGGCTCCCTCCGATGCCAGTGCTATAGCTTCTCCCCGGCCGATACCCCGTCCGGCGCCTGTCACTATAGCTACTCTACCGTCAAGCCTTTTGGCCATTACGAATCTCCTTTTGTGCGCTCTTCTCCGGCACCGATCTCTGCGAGAAGCTGACGCCTGCCGGTCTCACGTCATCCCAAGGCGCGGTGCTGGTCACTACATATAGATGCCGGCAGAGACGTTCAGCACCTGGCCCGTGATGAAAGCCGCGTCATCCGAGACGAGGAACAACACGGGTTTGGCTGCGTCCTCGGGCGTCATCGGCTTCACCTGCGTTAGCACCAGATCCCGCCACTTCTTAGGCAAACCCAATGCTTCACCCCCGACCTCCTCTTGCTGTGTCTCTTTCTCTCCGGTCAATCGTGTCTCTACGAAGCCATATGCGATGACATTGCAGGTGATGCCAAATCTCGCCCATTCCCTGGCCACGGTTTTGGTCAGCCCGATAAGCCCCGACTTGGCGGCGGAGTAGTTGGTCTGGCCGATGTTACCCATCAGTCCTGCCACGGAGGCCACATTGACTATTCTCCCGTTGTGCCCTTCCTTCATCATGTACTTCGAGGCCGCCCTGATGCAGTTGAACGTCCCCTTGAGGCTGATGTCGACACAGATGTCCCACTGGGCATCTGTCATCTTGTGTACCAGCGCATCCCGGGTGAGACCCGCATTGTTCACGAGAATATCTAACGCGCCGAACCGCTCGACCGCCCGGTCCATGACCCTCTGGCAGTCCTCAGGCTTAGTCACGTCAGCAGGTAACCCGTCAGCTCTGCTGCCAGCCGCGTTCATCTCCTTGACCACCTCTGTCAGGGGCGCCTCATCGATGTCGGTGACGAGAACGGCGGCACCCTCGCTGGCAAACAGCAGAGCGTCCGCTCTGCCTATTCCCCTTGCTGCCCCCGTCACCACTGCTACTTTTCCATCGAGTCTTCCCATTGTTGCCTCCTCTGGAGCTCATTCATTCGATCGGGATCATTCGACCGATCATGGGCCGGTCATGGGTTCCCGCATACCTATGAGTACCGATGCCCCGGTTCAACTCCCGCTTCTTGTTGGTAGAGCAACGAGTGCAGAACCCGGGGTCGTCCTCTCTCCCCTCCCATTCTCGACCCAGATCTCGCACTCAACCAGGTGTTCACCGCCCTCCATGTACCTCCCGGTGACCCGGCCTCTGCACCACCAGGTTTCACCATCGTGGGGCTCGTCGATCGTCCTCATCTTGCGGGGGTAGTCCATGCCCCGGTACTGGCAGGACAGCTTCTTCAGCCTTCCCTCTTCCCCGATCCAGTCCGTCATCAACTGCCCCAACCAGGCGCGTTTGAGTGCACCGTGTACGATGGGAGCACCCACACCCATGGCTTTCGCAAAATCGTCTTCGTAGTGCAGAGGATTGAAGTCTCCAGATGCTCCTGCCCACTGCACTAGCATGCGAGTTGTGGCGATCTTGGCCAGGGGGGTAACATCGGAACTTATCTTCACGTCTTCATAGTAGATCTGCTCAGTCATCGTTCCTCCGGCAGCACAATGCGAAAGAGCTAGAACTGGATCAACGTCGCCCGGCTTATGAGCACCGTGTCGCCATCCTGGTTGACATAGGAAATCTCTGCTGTTGTGAACATGGTACGGGCGAGTCGGGTGTCCCGCTCGGTTATGCTGGCTATTCTGGGGGTTGCAGTGAGCACGTCTCCAGCACCTATGGGTTCGATGAACTCGAACTCTACTCCGCCATCAAGAATCCGGGGGGGCGCTCCAGCCTTCACCAGAGACTCGAAGAGCTTCTCGGTTGGTCGGCCGGCCTTGACCGGCCAACCCGTGAAGCCGGGTGGAGCCAGCAGCCGGCCGTGCCTGCCCTTGCTGGCAGCATGAGGGTCATTGTACAGGGGGTTGGGATCACCTATAGCCTGCGCATACCGCTGGATAGCCCCCTCCTCTACCCTGAAGACTATCGGCTCCGAGGGCACACCTATCAACTCCCTGAGCCTGTCTGTGATCAGACTGCCCTCAGCCATAATCAGCCTCCTTCAAAGGTCAGTTCTGCAGTCCTATGATAGCAACACTGACGATGTTCATCGCCGGAAAACCGCCCATGTTATGCGTCAACCCGAGCCTGGGGTTGCTGATCTGTCTTTCGGGGAGCTGGGCCTTGCCTTGCAGTTGTTTGTACATTTCATATAGCATCCTGAGCCCGGAGGCACCGATGGGATGTCCGAAGCACTTCAGACCGCCATCGGGCTGGATGGGCTGAGCACCATCAAGGTTGAAGCGGCCGGCCTCTATGTCCTCCTTGACATTTCCCCTTGGGCTGAACTGAAGGTCCTCCATGGTCACTGCTTCAGTTATCGAGAAGCAGTCGTGGACCTCGGCCATGCTTATTTCCTCGCGCGGATTCTTGATCCCGGCTTCGGCATAGGCCCTCATGCCAGCACGATACCCGCTCTCAACATGAGCGCCATCCCATTTTGTGTACATGAGTTCTTCTCCGGAACTCAGAGCGATCTGGAGGGCCTTAACATATATGGGGTCCGGCCGGAACTTCTCAGCCATGTCGGCCCTGGTTATGATCGCTGCTGCTGAGCCATCACTGACGCCACAACAATCGAAAAGCCCTAGAGGCCAGGCTATGATAGGTGCATTCAGTATCTGCTCTTCGGTTATCTCCCTCCGCAGGTGCGCCTTCGGATTTCGGGCTCCATTGTAGTGGCTCTTGGCCGAAACCTTGGCGAGCATTCTCTTTCCTTCTTCCGGGCTGAGTCCATACACCGAGAAGTATCGAGTGGCCATCATGGCGAAAGCCCCCGGCGCGGTCAGCTTGGGCATGATGAGGGCGCTCTTCGTCCCCATCAATCCGGGCCCGCCCGGAAGGCCGCCGTATCCCGTATCTTTCAGTTTTTCCACGCCCAGAGCCAGTGCAACATCATAGGCGCCTGACGCTACTCCGTAACATGCACCTCTAAAGGCCTCCGTTGCTGTAGCACAGAAGTTCTCCGTCCTTGTCACAGGTATGAAGGGCAGCTTCAATGCCATGGACATAGAAGTGGCACCCTTTCCCACGCTCTGTTCCTCAAAATGCACCCCAAACCACGCTGCATCGATGTCCTTCTTCTCCACACCCGCGTCCTCCAGACACTCCTGGAAAGCGTCCACCATAAGGTCCTCGGCACTCTTGTCCCATAGTTCTCCGAATTTGGTACACCCCATACCTATTATCGCGACCTTATCTCTTATGCCTTCTGCCATGTTGCTTCCTCCCTGTTCCTGCTCGTTGCTGTCTGCTGCGCTCAGGCGCGCACCGGCGTAGCCTTCCATGAATATCCGTGAACCCCGCTTGACTCGTCGACGTATCGTCTCCGGAAAGTCATCTCCACGGGCATGCCCACTGTCACCGAGTCCAGGTCGCAGTCCGCAAAATCAAACCAATACCTGCCACCACCGTCGAAGTCAATCAGCCCATATATCGAAGGAGGGTCGATGCTTGCAGCCAGGTTATCACCGGTATAGGTGAACACTACGCCGTGCCTATCGGAAAACCGATACTCCTCCATCCGATCGATGGCTCCGCAATCAGGGTTGACGCACACTCTCTGGTATGGATACTGGGGCGTGCCGCATTGCAGACACTTCGAGCCGCAGAGGGCCAGAACCGCTTTACGATCTCTGAACAAAGCCGACATCGGCGTGCGGATGCTTATCTCTCCACGCATGCCAAGGTCCATGGGCGCCAGATTCCTGAAGGCGAGATACTTCTCATAGCTGGAGAGATCCTTCTTTGCGCTCAGGTGTTGCTTCACCGCCCTCTTGCCGGTGATGCTCTCTATTCTCTCAGTCACCCTGAAGAATAACGCATCGCTGCCATTGCCAAAGCCGGCGACCATTATCTTGTCGCCAGGTCTCGAGTCCTCGAGCGCTGCTACCAGCATCATCAGAGGTGACGCCGATCCTGTGTCGCCCACAGTATTAAGCAATGTATCCTGAAGCTGGCCTGGATCAGCGCCCAGTCGTTTGGCGATGGCTCCATGCTCTCGTGCATACAGTCCCGGATAGATAATCTTTGCGAATTCGTCTATGCCCATGCCATAGCTCTTGAGCAGCCCTGAAATGGCCTCGAATAGGAACTGCCCATACCCGGAGTCGCGGATGAATCTATCTTCCCATGCATGCTCGAACTTCTCACCGCTGGCTCTCCATCTATCGGGGAAATCGTACGACACAGAATACGAACCTTCATAAGAAGCGATGACATCATCGACTCCTACAAGGAGTGCGGCAGCACCGTCTCCATAGAGATACTCCTGAGGACTGCCCGGTTTGCTCAGACGGCAGTCGGAAGCACAGACCAGAACGCTGCCTGATGCCCCTCCCTTGACAGCGTCAAGCGCGGCAAGCAGTGCACCGGTACCTGACTTGGCGGAGCCTGTGAAATCGGCAGTTCTGATAATCGGCTGTAAATCCAGGGCAGTGGCCACCAGTGCCGAGTTCTGCCTGACCATGTACGGCTGGCTTGTGGTGGCCAGATAGAGACCATCGATCGTCTCCCGTCCAAGATCTCCCATACAATCAACTCCTGCTGCCACTGCCATGCTGAGGGCATCCTCATCGTGACTGGCGACTGCGTTCTCACCGGGCGGTGGAAAAGTCCCCAGGAACCCAACGGCGGAGAAGATCGTACCGTGATTCATGCGATACCTGGGAATGTAAGCTCCATACGATTTTAAGCCGACCATCATTGACCTCCTATGATAAGCAGTCTGGCCTAAGCAATACAGGCTGGCAGGATATCTGCAAGCCTAACGGCTATGCCAGAACCGTCTTGATCCTCCTGAGAGCCCAGTCGATCTCGCGCTTTGTTATTATCAGAGGAGGAGCGAATCGGATCGTGTGCTCGTGAGTCTGGTTGCACAGTATTCCCTCCTCGATCAGCCTCGAGACGAAGGGCTTGGCTCCGCCGAGATCGTGTCTGAGTTCGACACCTTTCAGCAATCCTCGGCCCCTGATCTCCTTAATACGCGGGCTCTTGAGCCCCTCCAATCCCTCCTGGAAGTAGTTGCCCAGTTCGAATGCTCTCTCTGCCAGGTTCTCGTCTTGGATCAACCTGAGAGCCGCCAGGGCGGCTGCGGTGTCAATGGGATGACACTGGAACGTGCTTCCATCTTCCGGGTACTCCAGAACACCGGCCACCTTTTCATTGCAGACGGCTGCTGAAACCTGACCGGGCCCTCCACCCAGAAACTTGCCTAGAATCAGAATGTCAGGCTTGGCATCCTCGTATTGGTAGGCAAACCGTTTTCCGCAGCGACCCAGCCCCGTCTGGATCTCGTCCCAGACCAGAAGCACGTTGTGCTTCTGGCATATCCGCCTGGCGCCGCTCAGATAGCCATCAGGCGGAACGATCACTCCTCCCTCACCCTGAATCGGTTCAGCGATGAAGGCAACCGTATTGGGAGTGATGGCCTTTTCGAGGGCAGCGAGGTCTCCGTAAGGAATCAGTTTGAAACCCGGAGTCAGGGGGCCAAAATACCTCTTGTAATTGTCATGGCTGGAGGCCGATATCACAGTGATGGTACGTCCGTGGAAATTGTTGTCGCACATGATGATCTGGGCGGTATCGAGCGGTATGCCTTTGGTCTTCTTACCCCAGGTCTTGGCAGTTTCCACTGCTTCCACGACCGACTCGAACCCCAGGGAATCGCTATTGTCCTTGCACGTGTAGCCCCACTTCCTGGCGATCTTCATCGCTCGCTCGACTGCCTCAGCTCCCGTGTTGATCGGCAAGGCCTTTGACATTCCGCAGAACTCGACCAGTTCCTTGGCAAACAGGGGAGCCACATCGTTGTAGAAGGCATTCGAGCCCGGCCAGTATCTCCGCGCCTGTCTGACAAAAGCTCGCAGAATGTCCCTATGGCAGTGGCCCCCACCAAGGGCCGAATAGCAGCTGAGCATCTCCATCTTCCTCTCGCCTTCCGGGTTCCAGACCCAGACTCCTCTTCCCCTTGCATACACGAATCCATGCGGCTTGTAAGTCTGGACTATGTACCTCTCATGCATCTCGATTGCTTCTCTGGATGTGTCCACGTTCCAAATCCGTTCAGTCATGCTCCTCCTATCGTCATCGCACTTTCTAGCCAAGCTCCCCGGGACCGCTTATGTCCTCACCTCGATCCGTGAGCCGGCACTGATGGTAACGACGTAGCTGCTCTCCGATCTCAAGGCCAATTCTGAATGCCTTCTCGTTCAACTCTGGGTTCTTCGCCCTGAACTCCTGGGTGATGACCCGGAGCAGCGATTC
>JBLRXG010000008.1:16203-17489 GCA_047920855.1 Dehalococcoidia bacterium
CGAATGTCCAGCCCCCGCGGTTCTGCGGCTCTTCCTGCGCCCAGACGACCCGCTCCGCGTCCCCGTGGCGTGCCAGCGTATCCCGGAGCAGCGATTCCGGCCGCACAATGTGGGTTAAGGCTGCGACAGTGCCCAGCATCACCATATTCGCGAACTGGCCTCTACCGAAGTTCTCTACAGCCTTTTCTGCAGCATGCACCGATATCAGTTTCAGGTTCTCTGCACTCTGACTGTCGTTAACAAAACTCGGGTCGTAGAAGATCAGTGCCTTTCCGTGAGCCACGGGAACGTATTTGTCGTAACTGTCCTGGCTCAGGACGATGAGAACATCCGGGTTCAGAACGGCCGGAAAGTCGATCTTCTCATCTGAGATCACCGCCTCCGACTCCGAAAGCCCGCCGGTGACCTCGCCTCCGTAGGATGCTGAGCTGGCCACTTCCTTTCCCTCAAGCACTGCAGCCAGAGCCAGCACCCTACCCATCACTCCCAGGCCCTGACCGCCTCTGCCGGAGAAGAGGAATTCCTTCTGCATCGCTATTGCTCCTCCGGTAAGAGCTTCACGTACTCGCTTGAGCTTCCGAAATTGCCGAAAACGAACTTGCCAGCCACTTGGCTCGAGCTGAGGCTCCTGGTCTTCTCCTTTGAGAGGTAGTGCTCTCTCTGCCAGGCTATCATGCGCGAGGCCGTCGAGAGCTCGTTCCTGGAACCGTATTGCCGGGGACACTGGCTGACAACCTCCATAAACCGAAAACCATCTGCAACAAGCATGGTCTCTATGCCTTTTTTCAGAAGATGAGGATACGCTGTCGGATACCGACTGGCATATCCCCCGCCGACGCTCAGAACGAGTTTGACAAGGTCAAATGGTTCCTCAGCGTTGCCGTCGGGAGTTGTTGAGGTCCTCGATCTAATGGGCGTGGTCGGCCCGACCTGTCCGCCTGTCATCCCGTAGAGGTAGTTATTCAGGCAGAAGACAGCAATCGGGGTGTTCTTTCTGATAGCGTGAATGAGATGATTGCCGCCGATCGATGCCAGATCACCGTCGCCGCCTATCGTTATCACCTCTAGATCTGGGTTGGCCAGTTTCAGGCCGATAGCTGCAGGGATTGCCCTGCCATGAGCGGTGTGAAAGTTGTCCGCTCTGAAGTAATTGTTGGGTATCCAGGCGGAACAACCTATGCCTGCGGTGAAGGAGTAGTCATCCAGTCTCTTGCCCAACGCCTCTATCGCCCTGAGGAAGCAGTTAATGAATATCTCGTAGCCACAGCCGGGACAGAACGTGGTGC
>JBLRXG010000009.1:0-17344 GCA_047920855.1 Dehalococcoidia bacterium
CGGCAAAGCTGAGCCTCCGTCTCCTCTGTCATGCTAAGCTCACCGCATCTCTTCAAAACCACGACCAGTTCCGGCAGAAAGGGCTGAAGACGCTTCGAGCACAAATAGTCGGTAGCTTCCCACGCCACTTTCAGGGCTGCTATAGCCTCATGACTATATAACCTCGGACGCCCTCTCTTCTTCTGCCTTGAAGATCTATCCCTCCCATTCAGTAACCTGATCACGGCCTTCCTGTGCATCCCCGTCGTAGCCACAAACTCGTTTAGTATCCCTGTCTTTTCCTTCTTACAAGCCCGGGAATAACGCCCCCGCACTGCCGCCGCGTATTCTACTATGCTGCAGCGTGTCACCTTACCTCCTTTCGGTAACACCAATTCTGACATATCGATACCCCTTTCGGTAACATTTATTATGACTCAATTCGTCATATTGACAGCGCACGAGCAAAGCGGTACAATTTTCTTAGGGTGAGGGGTGCGGGCCGTGTGTTAAGCACGGCAGTGTCGATGGGTTCTGAGTGTGTGGTGCGACGTGTGGCGAACTGGCTTTCACAGGCATGTTCAGATCATGAGTCAATACAGCTTGTCGCATCATATCGTGACGAGCATTCTGATTCCGGAAGAAGGGGGTGAACTGGATGAGTTGATGACGGAAACGGACAGGAAGGACTCCGCTGCCGATGGGCGGCCTGGTGGTGGTTGGAGTCCTGAACAATAACCTGAAATGGCAGAGAAGGCCGCGTCTATGAACACCGGGTCGAGATTGTGTTCAGAGAAGCAACGAAGGTAAAGGAGAGTTCGGAACAATGAAGAGGGCAATACTAAGTGTGATGCTGGCAGTAGGTCTGCTGGTGTCGATGGTGGTTCCCGCGGTGGCGGCGGAGCCTGAGTCCGAGGAGATGGTTCTGTTCCAGCCGGATCTGTACAAGGTAGAGTTCGCTTCTGAGCTTGAGGCAGGGGGAGAATTGGAGGCTCAGGGTGCCGGTGGCGAGATACCGTTCTGGGTTGACATGGTCAACGCGGAGTACTACCCTGACGGCGGTGAAGGCATATACGTGGCGGTCATAGACACGGGGCTGCTGAGCCTGTGGCCGTTCTTCTTCCCCCATGCCAACATCGCAGATGATTGGGGCATTGGCTTCACACACGATGTGTACTGGGATGACGACATTGGAGACATAGTTTTCGGTCCTCTGCGTGACGACAGGGGATTCATCACCGGGGACTTGAACTCCGGTCATGGTACTCACGTCACTAGCACGATCGTGGGGTACAATTTCAACAACCTGTTTACCGTGGCTGGTGTGGCGCCGAAAGCCACCATCATCCCGGTGCTGGCTCTTGATGCCTGGATAGTTAACACTCCCGATGGGTTGGTGGGACTTCGCGGCGGTACGTCGGCCATGATCGCCGCCGCCATCAACTACGTAGGTGACCTTGCCGAGGCAAAGGACATCAAGATCGTTGCCAACATGAGCTTCGGCAGTGGTGCACCGTCGCCCTTGATCAAGGAAGCGATTGACTACGCCATCAGCAAAGGTGTGATCATGGTGGCCTCGGCTGGTAACAGTGGCTACGCCGGCATGGGTTGGCCGGGCGCCTTTGACGAGGTGATCTCGGTGGCGGCAGGTGGCTGGACCGAGCAGTGGATAACCAGGCCGCCACAGACGCGATGGTGGTTGAACGATGTCCCGGAGAGACTCAACACCGAGGATTACTGGGGCAATGACTGGCAGATGTACCTCGAGGACTTCAGTGGACGGCCGAACAAGGACCTCGGGCAGAAGTCATCTCACCTCGATGTCACAACCCCCGGTGCGTCGGTCGTCGGGCCGTACAAGGGATACTTCAGCACTGATGTCGGATACTTCTACTTGTGGGGTACCAGCATGGCGGCTCCTCACGTTGCGGGAATAGCCGCCATAGTGCTGGAGAAGTACCCCCACCTTAACCAGTCTCAGATGGAGTTCATTCTGAAGAACGCTGCGCAAGGCCTTCCGTTACCAGCGGAGGGTGCCTATGCGTTCGATCCGTGGGGATTGTGGTACTTCGAGTGGTCGGGCGACGATTACGGAGCCGGCTGGCTGACTGCAAACAGCGCGATGACCACGGCTGACGTCCTTACCCGTGGCAGGTTTCGACCATAGCGGCTAGAACAGAATAGGACAGTAGACCAAATAGGCACCGCAGCCCCGCACCCGGATCAGACCGGGTGCGGGGCTGCGCCTTTCTCAATGACGTTCAGGTGTGATGGCGCCACCGGCAGTCATTGAGTACCACGTCGGGCCGTGAGGCTGGGCCGAAGTGTCATGGCTCGAGAGACGAGCAGCCGTGGGTCGCCAGTTCTCCGATCAGGTGCCGAGATTACCGGCCTTGTCCAGGGGGACAACCGAGCAGAATCAACGTGTAGTGGAGGCTTGCTGCCAGTATCATGCGTCCGACGGATTCTTCAGCCGGTGTGCCCAGCGCTGGCGGAACTTGGCCACCTTGGGCGAGATCACCGCCCGGCAGTAAGACTGGTTGGGATTGTGAGAGAAGTAGTCGCGGTGGTACTCCTCGGCGGGGTAGAACTCCTTGAGCGGCACAACCTGTGTCACTATCGGCCTGTCCCACAGTTGTCCGTCATTGAGTTCAGCGATTAGCGCCTCGGCCGCGTGCTTCTGCACGTCGTCGTGGTAGAAGACGGCAGAGCGGTACTGCGTCCCGGTATCGGCGCCCTGCCGGTTCAGCGTGGTCGGGTCGTGGACTGAGAAGAAGATCTCGAGGATCTCGCGGTAGGAGATCACAGCCGGGTCGAAGGTTACCTGGACCGCCTCTGCATGGCCGGTGCGCTCCGAGCACACCTCCTCGTAGGAGGGGTTGGGGGTTGTGCCCCCGGTATAGCCGGAGACGACCTTTCGGACGCCCTCGACCTCGCGGAAGACCGCCTCGATGCACCAGAAGCATCCGCCGGCCAGGGTGGCTACCTCTGACGGGGCATCACCGCTCACAGCTTGCTCTCCGGCACGAACTTGAGTGACAGGCCGTTTATGCAGTAGCGCTTGCCTGTGGGCGGGGGCCCGTCGTCGAAGACATGACCCAGGTGGGCATCGCAGCGGGCACACAACACCTCGGTGCGCACCCGGCCCAGACTGAGATCGGGCTGCTGGACGAGGTTGAGTGGTGAGACCGGCTCATGGTAGCTGGGCCAGCCCGTGCCCGAGTCGAACTTGGTCGAGCTTCGGAAGAGGTCGGTGTCGCAACGGACGCAGCAGAAAACGCCCGCCTCGTGCACCTGCTCGAACACGCACGTTCCGGGAACCTCGGTTCCCTTCCTGGTGGTGATCTCGTGCTGCTCCTTGCTCAGCACCTTCGCCCATTCTTCATCCGACTTCTCCACCCTGTCTACCTCCAACACCCTATCCTGCCTGGCATCATAGATGCGTACGGTCGTCATAGGCACACCTCCCGCTTGTCTTTGTGGCGGTATTATAGCAGAGAGGACGAGCGGCATGGAGATCGGCCCCGGTACGCATCCGGGACGATTAATTGACCGATGTGACACGATGTAGTAAAGTTGGCGGGCTGCGCTCCTGAGGATACTGGCTGCGCGCATATCCCGCACATGTAACATGCATATGAGCAAGGTTGTCGAAGTCGAAGGTCTGGTCAAGAGCTACGGCTCGCTTGTAGCCGTGGATGATGTCAGCTTCAGCGTCGACGAAGGTGAGGTGTTCGGAGTGCTGGGGCCAAACGGCGCGGGCAAGACCACGACGGTTGAGATGATCGAAGGACTGCGCAGGCCCGACCGGGGCTCCATCCGCGTTTTGGGAATCGATGCCTTAAGGGAGCCTGAGCGGATCAAGGAACTGATAGGCGTACAGCTCCAGACTACCTCGCTGTACGACCGCATCCGCGTCGGAGAGGCGATGGACCTCTTTGCAGGATACTACAGGAAGGCAGTACCGACCGCCACGCTTCTGGAGGAGGTCTCCCTGACCGACAAGGCCGTCAGCTATGTCAGTGAGCTTTCCGGCGGTCAGCGGCAGCGGCTGGCGCTGGCGCTGGCGCTGGTGAACGACCCCACCGTGATCTTCCTGGATGAGCCCACCACCGGGCTCGACCCGCAGGCCAGGCGCGGCGTCTGGGCCACGATCATCGATCTCAGGAAGAAGGGCAAGACGATAATCCTGACCACGCATTACATGGAGGAGGCCGAGGAACTGTGCCGGCGCGTGGCGATCATGGACCGTGGCAAGATCATCGCCCTCGACACCCCGCGTGCGCTGGTCGCGGGCGCCGGGCTTGACTCCAGGATCGAGATCGACCGTGTGCCCGGGGCGCTTCGCGATCTGCTCGACGAGGCCGACCTGCCTGTCAGGGTGAGCGAAGACGGCGATAGGATTGTTCTGCATACAGGCAGACCCTCGCAGGTACTCAAGGAGGTCACCCGTATTGCTGCAGAACACGATATCGAGTTGGAGAGCATCTCGGTTCAGAAGGCGACCCTGGAGGATGTGTTCCTTGCCATGACCGGAAGGCAGTTGAGGGAGTGAGGGTTCTATGAACATGCTGGCACGCCAGGTTAGACTGGAGATGAGGCTCTTCCTGAGAAGGAAGGACGATCTCTTCTGGACCCTGGCCTTTCCCCTCTTCTTCATCGTCCTCTTCGGACTGATCTATCAGGACATGCAGTGGGAAGACCTGGGGCTGCGGGCCATCGAGTACATACTACCCGGGATAGTCGTGATGGCACTGATGACCTCTGGCATAATGGCCACGGCCAGCGGCTTCGTCGAAGAACGCGAGAGAGGCATCTACCGGCGTCTCTCGCTGACGCCGCTGAAGAGGCACACGATAATGGGCGGCCAGCTGATACAGCGCTACATAGTCAACCTGGTGCAGGCGGCCCTGCTGTTGACGGTGGGCGTTCTCGCCTTCGATATCAGTATTGAAGGAAATCCATTCTGGGTCTGGATTGTGGTGACACTGGGTGCACTGTGCTTTCTGAGCATCGGGTTTCTTCTGGCCGGGCTGATAAAGACGGCCCGGGCCGCCAACGGCATCAGCATGGTCGTCTTCTTCATGTTCATGTTCCTGGGAGGGATCTTCTTCCCCAATGAGTTGATGCCGGACTTCCTCAGGGCGATATCCAGCGTCCTGCCCTCCACCAATCTGAACGATGTGTTTCGCGCGGTGATGATAATGGACCTCGGAATTGGCGAAGTCTGGCGGGAGCTACTGATCGCCGGCGGGTGGTTTGCCGGCAGCTTCGTGCTTGCCGTGCGCCTCTTTCGCTGGGAGTAGCGAGATCACTCCTTGATCAGCACCTGTGCCCTTGTCCGTCTGTCACACTGCGGGCACCTGAGGTACTTCCAGCCTCCCCCTCCGGTTCCATGCGGGCTTATTGCGTCGGTCAGGATCGAGATCTCGAACTCATGATGGCATTCCCGGCAACGATAGGCTGTGTTCCTTGCGTGCCATCGGATGAGCAGGAAGGCTCCGATCACGACTATCACTGCCCAGGCTGCAGCGCCGAAGGCTCCTCCGGGCATCAGTAAGAACGCCCCGCCGCTAAGCACCGCAATATAGAGAACCAGGTAGATAGCTGTCCTGGTGTGGTCCTCTCGAGTTGGCTCGCGGTATGCCATTGGACGAATCCTCTCTTATCTGTGCGGATATCGCCGGTCGGCGCAGGGATCAGCCGGGGGCCGGATTCTGCCCGCGTTCCTCATGACCTCTTGCCGAGTCCCTCGTTGATCGCTTCCATGGCGGCCTTCGGGTTCCTGGTGGAGAACACCAGCTCCTGGTGCTTGCCCGTCCTCTTCTCCACCACTACCCTCGGGGCTCCGATGATATTGTACACAAGCCTTCTCTTGCCGCCGACGCAGGCCGTGCGGATTCCCCAGCCGCCGTACCTCACCGCCGAGAGCTCGTCGGGGTGGCAACCCACTATATTACCCCATTCCAGGTGATGACGAATGATGCCGTAGCCCACGGTGATGCCGTCTACCCTCACCCTGATTGTAAGGGTGGAGAAGTTGATGCCGATCGCCAGGAAGAACAGTATCATGCCGACCAGGAACGCGTTGGGAGCCGGCTCGGTGCCCAGCGGGCCGACAACGAGCTGATAGATGAGCGCTGCCAGCAGGCCGAGAACCACGACGGACATAATGAGGATGTTCCACCTGGATAGGATCTTCTCCTCGTACATAGTGGCTTCCATCTGTTTCTACCTCCATTCGGGTGACGACGTCGGCGAAGCACCGGCAACCGGGACGTCTGCGCCACCCCATTCGCTCCCCAGTGTATTCAGTGACGGGATTATATCATGTTGCCCGGCGCGGTTGACCCGTAGGCTGCCGCACGTGTGGTTGGCCCTGTCTGTGATGTGGCCGGGCGCTTCCAGTCACGTGAGACCGCCGGTCTGTTCGATCGCTTTCGGTTCGCAGAGAACGACGTGATACGGCGTTGACTGGAGATACGGCTCACGATAGTATGTATATGGTAGCGTATGCCGCAGCCCCAACGAGGAACCCGCTGAATGGAACACATCGAACCGGCAAGCAGGATCGTCCTCATTGTAGTCTTCTCGCTGTTCTCGATCATCCGCGTCGTGTACTACAGGAAGGCGAGAAGCGCGGGCTATGCCACGGTGATCGAGGAGAGCAGGAGGTACTCGATATGGCTGAGTGCGTTCATCTGCTACGAGGTGTTCACGTTCTTCCTGTACATCTGGTTTCCGCAGACGCTGGCATGGGCCGCGGTGCCGTTGCCTGTATGGTTCAGGATACCGGGCATTGTCCTGGGGATAGCTGCCCTGCTCTGGTTCGTCTGGATACACAGGAGCCTGGGAACGAACCACTCGGCTAGGTTGAGGATCAAGGACCGGCAGGTGCTGGTCACCGACGGTCCATATAACAGGATCCGGCATCCCATGTACTCGGCGTTCTACCTGCTGCATATCGCCGTCTTCTTCCTCACGGCGAACTGGTTCATCGGCGTAACCTGGCTGGCCGGCCTGACCATCACGATTGTTCTGCGCGTGAAGAGAGAGGAAGACATGCTGTTGCAGAGGTTCGGCGCGGAATATGGTTCATACATGGAACGGACAGGGAGGTTCGTGCCGCCGGTAAGACCCGTCAAGCCCAGGCCCGATTAGTCGGGCCGTACAACCACGCCGGGGCCGCTGCATCGCCCCGGGAGGTTCCAGCTGTTCAGTAGGCCCGTCTTCTCACCGCCTGGACGATTACGCTGGCGGTAAGGATGGCCAGTGCGGCGATCGTCACATATATACTACGGTCTGATCGGGCACGGTGTCATCGGCCATCCGCTGCAGCAGTATTCCGAGAAACGCCCAGTCCACGACCAGGCAGTAGTAGATGTCCCTCCTGGTGATCATCACCGACAATGCGATGACCGTGCCGACTATGATCACGGCTGCCGCCCAGAACTGCTCTCCGAGCCCGAAAGCTCCCCAGTTGAGATCAACCAGCAGGGCCGTGACGTTGGCGATCGTGGCCACCGTGATCCAGCCCAGGTAGATGCTGAAGGGAAGATGCACCAGGTATCTGCCGGCCCTGGACAGCTCAGCCCTGCCGATGCCCAGCCTCAGGTAGATGGCCAGCAGGCTTGCCAGCAGCACCAGCATCAGCACCAGCGACAGAGCTATGTTCTGGTAGTGCCAGGCGAATATCCAACCGCTGTTGGCGACACAGGATATTAGGAAGAAGGGGCCTATCCGCCGTATGAGTTCGGACTTCTGCGGGTCGTTTCTGAACGACGGCAGAAGCTGATACACCGCGAATATGCCGAGCAGCACGTAGATCAATCCCCAGATCGAGAAGGTCAACCCGGCCGGAGTGAACAGGCTGGGATAGAGATCGGACACCTCGCCGGTGGTTATGCCGTTTATGGGGATGATGTTGGCGAGTGCGTTAACGACCACTGTGAGAAGAAACCCGAGCAGGTTCAGAATCGCCAGCGGCAATACGTTACGGAAATTCATAGTCTTCTATCCTCCTATCGTATTGAGCGATGCTTCATTGTATGACAGACTCATGCTTCTGTAAATATGGCCCGATGGATGGGCAAATCGCGTATCAACCGCCAAGGTGGTCGCGCAGGGCATCGGCTTCGGTTATCGGTCTCCGGCAAGTACGCTGCTCACACAGATACACTGTAGGCTTGTTGTCGACTGCCCGCTTGTTCTTGACAAGCTCCGGCTCGTCAGCGGACGACTCTTCTTCGGGGTGGCGGGCAGCGAACACCTTGTTGGGGAGCCACGTGTTCCAGAGAACCCGTAGCAGGCCTGCCTCCGCGGTCCTCTCCCTTGAGCCGACGATGACTATCTCCCTGGGTGGAGACAGGTGAAAGTCAAGGGCACAGAGCCAGTTGCCGAAGCCCAGCGGATGACGGCCCATCCTGTCCTGCATGGCCCTGAGCGAGTCAACCGCTATACCCTCCAACAGTTCGTTGCCGGTAAGCCGGGATACCTTGAGCAGCGCCATTGCCGCAGCCGATGAACCCGACGGCATAGCACCATCGGTGGTGCTTCTTGGCCGGACGAGAAGGGCCTGATGGCGTCTGCCCGTATCGTAGAGCACCCCAGAGGACCCGTCCTGGAATTCCTCTACCATTATGTCGGCCAACCTGATGGCTTCGCTGAGCCACCGGCGGTCAAAGGTAGCCTCATGGAGGATTAGAAAGGCCTCTATTATCAGCGCATAGTCGTCCAGATAGCCTTCAATCCTCGCTTCACCGTCCCTGTACGTGTGCTTGAGGTAGCCGTCGACCATCATCTGGTCGAGGATAAACGACCCGTTGGCCTCCGCCGCCGCAAGATAGTCATCCCTGTCGAGGACACAGGCGGCCTCGGCAAGGCTGGCCAGCATCAGTCCGTTCCACGAGGCCAGTACCTTGTCATCACGCGCCGGTGGAATCCGGTTCCGGCGTACCTCCAGCAGGGCCTTACCGGCCCGGCTGACCGCTTCAGGTTTGTCGACCCAGATGTCGACGGGAACGTGCAGGATGTTGCGGCCCTCGAAGTTGCCTGTGTCGGTGATGCCGTAGTATTCGCTGAAACGGCGGGCCTGCTCTTCGCCGAGGACTCCTCCGGCCTCAGCAGGCGTCCACAGATAGTACTTACCCTCCATGCCTTCGCTGTCGGCATCCTGTGCGCTGTAAAAGCCGCCCTCAGGAGCGGTCATCTCCCTCATCACATAGTCGATGGTCTCCTCGGCGATTCGCTTGAACAGCGGCTTGCGAGTAACCAGATAGGCATGAAGGTACAGCCGACTCAGCAGGGCGTTGTCATAGAGCATCTTCTCGAAGTGGGGAACAAGCCACCCGGCGTCTGTAGCATAGCGGTGGAAGCCGCCTCCTATTTGATCGTAGATCCCGCCCGCTGCCATCTTCCCCAGGGCCAACGTCGCCATATCCAGTGCCTCTTCGCTGCCGGTGCGATGATGATATCTCAGGAAGAACTCAAGTGTCAGGGGTTGAGGGAACTTCGGCGCCGTGCCGAAACCTCCGTTGACAGCATCCAGGTCCGGTCTCAGGGCTGAGAACGCGTCGTGGAGTGTATCCGCAGCCAGTTCCCCCGCCTCTCCGGGAACGCCTGCCCTAGCCTCGAGGGCTGCCACTATCTGTCGTGCCGAATGCTCGACCTCGCCGCGATTGCTGTGGTAGAAGGCGGCCACCGACCTGAGGACGCGACGGAAGCCGGGCATGCCGTGCCTGTCCTCAGGAGGGAAGTACGTGCCGCCATAGAAAGGTTTGCCCTCGGGAGTCAGGAACACCGTTAGCGGCCAGCCGCCGCTGCCGGTTATCGCCTGCACTGCATCCATGTAGATAGCGTCGACATCGGGGCGCTCCTCCCGGTCGACCTTGATGTTGATGAAGCTCTCATTCATGAGGAGGGCGGTATCCTCGTCCTCAAACGACTCGTGCGCCATGACATGGCACCAGTGGCAGGCTGAATAGCCGATGCTCAGGAGGATAGGCTTGTCCTCTTTTCGGGCGCGCGAGAGCGCTTCGTCGCCCCAGGGATACCAGTCCACCGGATTGTGCGCGTGTTGCAGCAGGTAAGGACTGCTTTCCCCGGCAAGACGATTTGATCGTTGTCGGTTCATGACGGAATACGCTGAGCGGCCAGAGTGAGCCCATGCCCTCCAGAAAGCTCATTATCTCATCGAAATCGGGCAACTGCGAAGTGGGGTACACCCTGGTGAACACAACCATCCCGTCTTTGTCGACGATGATGTTGGCCCTTTCCGAGAAACCGTCGGCCTCTCTGAACACACCGTAGGACCTGGCAACCTCGCCGTGAGGCCAGAAGTCGGAGAGGAGCCTCGTGTTGGTTATATCCATTTCCTCGGCCCATGCCTTGTTAGACGGCACGGAGTCGACTCCTATGCCCAGTGCCACTGTGTTGAGCTCATCGAAGCGAAGATGGTTCTCCTCTAGTAGCATCATCTGGTCGTGGCATACAGCGGTCCAGGCCAGGGGCCTGAAGGAAAGCAGGACGCGTTTGCCCTTGAAGTCCCTTAGCCTGGCTATCTTGCCCTTCTGATCCTTGAGCGCGAAATCCGGGGCCCTGCTACCGATCTCTATCATGTCGTAATGTGCTCCTTTCTGACCTTATGTCATACTGCCAAAGCAGACGCCGATCCGTCTGTGGAAGCTCTGCCCCGGCATTACGCGCCGTAGTTCTTCTCCACGAACTTCCAGTTCACCAGGTTCCAGAAGTTCTCCACATACTTGGGTCGCGCGTTCCTGTAGTCGATGTAGTATGCGTGTTCCCAGACGTCACAGGTCAATAGGGGAGTCTTGCCTCCGGTCAGCGGAGTGCCCGCGTTACTCGTGGCCTCGATATCGAGGCTGCCGTCCGCGTTCTTGACCAGCCAGGCCCATCCCGAGCCGAACAGCGTCACTGCTGCGTTGCTGAACTTCTCCTTGAACTCAGCGAACGAGCCGAAGGCCTTAACTATGGCGTCTGCCAGTGGACCCGCCGGTTCCCCGCCTCCACCCGGTGACAGGCAGTTCCAGTAGAAGGTGTGGTTCCACACCTGTGCCGCGTTATTGAAGACGCCCCCTGGAGCCTTCTTCACGATTTCCTCCAGCGGCATGTTCTCGAACTCGGTGCCGGCTATCAGCTTGTTGATGTTGTCAACATAGGTCTTGTGATGCTTGCTGTAGTGGTATTCGATTGTCTCGGCCGATATGACTGGAGCCAGTGCATCCTTCGCGTAGGGTAGTTCAGGTAGCTTGTGTTCCATAGTATCCTCCCTTTTTCGTGCACCTCACCGGGTGCCTTTCAGACAGTGATGTCCTCTCAGCATTGGAAGATCTGCTAATGCGAGCAGATCGGTGATGTCTAACCCCCACCTCCGGTAGGGCGAGGCTCCGGCCTCGCTCTACCGCTGTTGCTCTTGTTTCCTTGTGCCTATTGACTCAAGCCGGCGGCCTAGTAGTTCTCGGCAAGCAGCTCGTAGTAAGCCCTGGCATGCTTGCAGGCCGGGCACAACTCGGGCGCTTCCGGACCTTCGTGTACATAGCCGCAGTTGGTGCAGTGCCACTTGACGGGCGTCTTCCTCTTGAAGACCTCGCCGTTGGCCACGTTCTGTGCCAGTTTGCGGTAGCGCTTTTCGTGGAACTCCTCGACCTCGGCTATCTCCTTGAAGGAATTGGCTATGTCGCCGAACCCTTCCTCTCTGGCCACCTTCTCCATGTCCGCGTAGAGCTTGCTCCACTCGAACTTCTCGCCATCGGCGGCCGCTACCAGATTGGCCTTCGTGTCTCCCACAATACCTGCCGGATAGGCAGCCGTGATCTCCACGTCCCCGCCCTCGAGGTACTTGAAGAATACCTCGGCGTGTTCCTTTTCGTTGCCGGCCGTCTCTATGAATATGTTGGCGATCTGCTCGTACCCTTCCTTTCGCGCAGCGCTGGCAAAGAAGGTATAGCGGTTCCTCGCCTGCGACTCTCCGGCGAAGGCTGCCAGAAGGTTCTTCTCCGTCTGAGTACCCTTCAGTGATCTTGCCATTCAGTTGTCCTCCTACTTCTCGATTTTTACCATTGGCTTGCCGCAGCACACCAGCACGCCGCCACCCACCCTGGTGAGCGTAACCTCGTTGCCGCAGATATTGCACTTGAACCGGTCTCCAACCTTCTGATCTGCCATGCTCTACCTCCTTTCTTCTCGTTGTCTACTGTTGCGAAGTGCCTTTGTTAGCACCTGACTGATGCTCCTGGCACTCCAGGCACACGCCGTAGAGAGCAAGATGGTGGCGGGTCACCTTCAACCCTGTCTTCTGCTCCACCCTGCTTTCGACGTTGGCGTCGACCGGCTCGTCCAGGTCCATGATCCTCCCACAGCGGTCGCACAAGAAATGATAATGCATGCGGGTATCGGCGTCAAAGTGAGCACTCGAGTCCGCAGCACGCAACTCAACGATTTCGCCGGCCTCCTTCATCAGTCTCAGGTTCCTGTAGACTGTAGCCAGCCCTATGTCGGGTAACTCCCTCTTCACCTCCTCGTACACCCACTCGGCCGACGGATGAGATCGGGTACCTCGCAACACCCTGGCGATAGCCTCTCTGTATCTGGTCTTCCTGTGCATCCTGCCGTCTTATGATAATAAGAATCAATATTATAACGGATCATGTCGCCGCGGTCAAAAGAGCCTGCGCGCCGCGAGACTACTGGTGCGTGAGATTACGTCAGGCAACCGGGCAGCCGCGATCGTTCAGTCCTGATTACTGATAATGGGGAACTGCCGCGTGCGTGAAATCGTGTTGGCTGTCGTATCGGTCGGACGGAGGGGGCTATTGTTTCCCGGCATACAGCAGGACAAGGGCCAGTGCCAGCAACGCCGGAACGGGTGTCATGATCAATGCGACGTCGGTTCCTGCGCGGCCGCCGACCCAGCCCATCAACGGTGCCCCGATTGCCACGCCCGCTGTGAGCAAGGCGTGGAACAGGCCGGTGGCCAGGCCGCGTTCATCGGCACTGGTATGGTCGGCAATCAGCGCTGAGATCGAAGGAAAGACAAGGCCATAACCCAATCCATATACGGCCATGATCGCGACTAACCCGGCGAAGCTCAGAAGCGAGGGCAGGACGGCCAGCGACACGGTGACACAGGCCAGTCCTGCAACTATCGGAAGTCGTCGTCCCACCCTATCCGACATGGCCCCGCCGGGAAACTGGGTGATAACGAACAAAACAGAGAAAGCAGCCAGGAGCAATCCCATTTCCAGCGGCCCCATGCCCAGGGTTTCCACGTGTAGAGGCAGCAGGGTCACCACTCCTCCGACGGTGAAGTACTGGGCGAATATCGAGGCGTAGGCGGGCACCAGTGCTCTCCTGGTAACGAGGGATCTGACCTCTGCCAACGTGTTACCGCGCGAAGCGGGAGTCGCAGCAACCGGGACACGACGGGGCATCATGAAGCTGAGAAGCACAGCAAAGCCCAGTGCCGCGGCTCCCACGAAGAACACGGCGGTGTAGCCCAGTCGTGCCGCAATGACACCGCTGAGCGGATATCCCACCAGCGACGCACCGGCAACTGCCATGCCGTAGAAGGACATCGAGCGGCCCCTTCTCCGGCTGACTGCGTATTGGGCTACAAGAGACATGGTTGCCGGCGCCACAAGCGCACCGCTAAGCCCGTGAAGTGCCCGCACCAGGGCAAGATGAAACGGATTCCGTGCGAAGGCATATAGTATCATACTGATAACGCTACCGATCAGCCCGGCGCTCAGGGGAGCCCTGTGACCGACCCTGTCGATCAGACGTCCGAAGGCGATATTGGCCGGGGTATTCACGACCGAGTAGAGGCCGACGATCAGCCCTACCACTCCCGTGCCGGCGCCTAACCCAGAGGCATAGAGGGCTATGATCGGGATCAGGAGATGGGTGTCAAGAAAGCCGAGAAAAGTGATGGCTGCGACCACCGGGAGAATCCGCCTGCTACTATGCTCGGGCTCGGTCATAGGAGTCTAAGGATAGCATACCGCGACGGACGTGAGTTACGGCCGGGTAACCGTTGCAGGACGCAGACAGGCGGAGAAGCGGATTACTGCTAGGGGGTCCCTGGCGAAGCGACCCGGCTCCTCCACGTCAGTCATCGTTGCTCCAGTCGATAATCGTGGTCGACCAGACATCTCCGAGGGCCTTCTCAAGCACGGCCCTGCAGGGATCGGGTATATCGAGCATCATCCTGAGGACGCGGTCGTCGAACTGGCTTAGAAACGAGCAGCGTTTTCTGAGCGCTATGATCGTAGTCCGTGCCCCTCCGTAGACGACATAGTCCACCGATCGGGCGTAGGGATCTATGTGTTCACGTGCGTGAGTGCAGACCCTGTCC
The DNA here is from genome assembly GCA_047920855.1 of Dehalococcoidia bacterium. Classification (GTDB taxonomy): domain Bacteria; phylum Chloroflexota; class Dehalococcoidia; order GIF9; family AB-539-J10; genus RBG-13-51-36. The sequence goes on from JBLRXG010000009.1 coordinate 14,351, forward strand.
AGAAAGGACTCTATCTGCTTCTCCCGGTGACGGGCGAACCGTCCCTGGGAGGAGCCGCCCTTCTTGTGGCGGGCGTGCACAAGGCCTGTTCCCGTCTTGCTGTCGAGCAGAGCCGTGCCACGGCTGATACCAACGCTGTATGAACCCAGACGCACAAGTACCAGTGCGATCAGGTAGTCATGACTGAGAAGTGAACGCAGCGGCCCGACATCATAGCTATCAGCCGTCCATTCTTCGGTTAGCGGAAACGGCGGCAGAACAAGGCACTTTCTCGCCATGCCCCAGAAGAGCGCTGCTCCCGTGGGCGATCCGGTTATAAGCGTATTCGTGTCGACCGGCATAACCTCAGAGCCAATGGTCTCCCTCAGGCACTCCTCTGCACGGGGAGTCGGGGTTCCAGGGGGGAGATACACCGATGCGGCCTGGCCCCGCAGGACGGCCAGTTCCTCAAGGAAGCCCAGCATCCTCACCCTGCCCAGTCGAAATCTCCTGGATATTGTCATGGGACTTCCTGGCATTGCTCAACACTGCCGGTGCCGGTATGCGACAACCGATCCCGGCTAGATGGTCACGATCGTCACGCCGTCGCCTCCCTCACCCTCGCCCCCCGCCCGGGAGGACCTGACCAGTGGATGTGATCTCAGCATCTCCCTTACGACCTGGCGCAGGGCGCCGGTGCCGTAGCCGTGTATTATGCGAACCCGGGACAGGTTGGCCAGGGATGCCGCGTTCAGGTAATCGTCAAGCTCTAGTTCCACTTCTTCCGCCCTCTTTCCCCGGAGATCGAGCTCCAGAGAGGCGGTTCGTCTGCTCGGCCCGGTCACTATCCTGTCGGTTCTGCGCCCGCGGCCGCCCTCGACTACTGCCCTCTTGTCCACGCTTTCGAGGCCGAGGGTCATCTTCGCCCTGCCGATCTGGACTTCGACCAGTCCCCGCTCCTCGGACACCGACAGCACAGTGGCCGTGATTCCCGGCTCTCTCAACCATACCGTGTCACCAACCGTGATCGGGCCGGCCACTGTCTCGCCCGGATCGATCCCGGGCGCTGGCCCGGGTTGCCACGTCTCGGTGCTCAGTTGCTCACGGACCTCGGCCATCACCTTCCTGGCGTGCTCTATGCTCTCCCGGGACCGCTCCTTGCGCAACTCCGAAGACGCCTCACGGACCCTGGCCTGCAGTTCGGCGGCGTCGCGGACAACACGATCGCGGCTCTCCTTTATGATCCTCCGTTTTTCATCGTCGAACTGCCGAAGCCTGTCGGCCAGTTCGACGTTCCTCCTTGCCGCTTCATTCCTCTCTGTCTCGACGCTGCGGCGGAGGGTCTCCACGTTGTTCTGCTCGGTCATCAGGTGTGTGAGAAGCTCCTCGAGTTCCTCGGTGCCTCTTGAGAGCATGTCCCTGGCGCTCGAGATGATGTCGGCAGGCAATCCGAGGCGGGATGCGGTGGCCAGCGCATTGCTGCCTCCGGGAATGCCCACCGTCAGGTGATATGTGGGCGACATCGTATGCGGGTCGATGTCGAGTGAAGCGTTCTGCAGGCCGGCGGTCGTGTGGGCCAGCGCCTTGAGTTCTGTGTAGTGGGTCGTCGCTACCGTCATGGTCTTCTGCGAGAGGAAGTGGAGGAGGATGGCACGGGCAAGCGCCGAGCCCTCGCTGGGGTCGGTATTGGTGCCCAGTTCGTCCAGAAGGACAAGGCTCTTCTCCGTAGCGTTGTTGATTATGCGCACGATGTTGCCTACGTGCCAGCTGAAGGTCGAAAGGGTTTGCTCGATGCTCTGCTCGTCGCCGATGTCGGCGAATACGCCGTCGAAGAGAGGGATGCGGCTGTCATCCCGGGCGGGGATGGGCAGACCGGCCCCGGCCATCAGGCTCAACAGCCCGATTGTTTTCAGGGCAACCGTCTTGCCGCCCGTGTTCGGCCCGGTGATGACCAGCGTCGAGAAATCGCCTCCGATCTCGACGGAAAGAGGCACGGCCTTCCTGCCCAGCAGGGGATGTCTGCCCTCCAGCAACCGGAGGACGCCGCCGTTCGGTTGCTGATCCGGTGTATCGTCTCCACCGGCAGCGACCATGACGGGCTCGGTCGCTCGGATTTCCCTGGCGTATCTTGCCTTGGCCAGGGCCAGGTCGATCTCTGCAATGACATCGATGCCGATCGATATCTCATCTTCGTATGCTCCGACCTCCGAACTGAGCGCCGCAAGGATTCGTTCTACCTCGTGCTTCTCCTCCATCGCCAGTTCCCTCATCTCGTTCCCCATGTCCAGGGTTGCCCAGGGCTCGATGAACAGCGTCGCTCCTGTATTGGATACATCGTGGACGATCCCCTTTATCTCCCGCCGCCACTCGACCTTGACCGGGATCACGAAGCGCCCTTCCCTCTCGGTGATAATGGGTTCCTGGATTATCTTCTGTCTCCTGGGCGACCGTATCATGGCCTCAAGCTGAGTCAGCAGTTGCTGGCGCACATCACGCATTCGCTGCCTCACAGATGCCAGCCTCGGAGAGGCGGTGTCCATCACCTCCCCATTCGGGCCCAGGCAGCGAGCGATGTTGTTCTCAACATGGCCCAGTTCCACTATGTCCCCGGCAAGATCACCGAGCAGAGGAAGTTCATCTGCAAGGCTCACCACGCTGCTCCTCAATCGACGGGCGGATTCCAGGGTCCTCTGGATCTCCAGCAAAGTCAAAGGGTCCAGCACCTTGCCCCGGGCCGCCATCCTGACTGCGCTCCGTATGTCGGAGACCTCGCCGATGCTGATATCGGGACTTAGCGACAGAAGACGCCGGGCCTCAGCAGACTGGGTGAGCCGGTGAGTAACCTGTTCGAAGCCCGCCAGTGGAGCGATGCAGAGGGCAAGCTCGCGGCTGGCCGAAAAAGAGGTGTAGGTCGCCAGGATCTCCCTGATCTTGTGAAACTCCAGTAGTTCCAGATCTCTATCAGCCAAGGTGATTCTCTTTCATCTTCCGCGCCCCTTCGGCGATATCGGCGTT
>JBLRXG010000010.1:0-16350 GCA_047920855.1 Dehalococcoidia bacterium
GAAGGCGGACATGTCGTGGCCACCGCATGGCAGGCAATGGAGGCAACTCGTACAGACTCCTTCGCTCAGCGCCGGGTTAGCGAGCTCTCCGGAGGAGAGAAGCAGCGACTGGTCATCGCCCGTGCCCTGACCCAGCAACCCAGAGCCATACTCCTCGATGAGCCTACGGCAAATCTGGACATCAACCACCAGGTCGGCATCCTCAACCTGGTCAAGAGCCTCTGTCTTAAGCACAGCCTGACCGTGGTCGTGGCCCTGCATGATCTGAACCTGGCAGCGCAATACTGCGATCGGATGGTCATGCTCAACGGAGGCAGAGTGTATGCCAAAGGCACACCGTCCGACATCCTTACGGCTGCAAACATAAAGGATGTCTACGGGGCGGAGGTCTGCGTCTATCCCCACCCGGTGAACAGGTTGCCCACCACTCTCATCACCGCAGGCGGGAATGGTTCGTAGAGCCGACCCCCCAGTTCCCACTGTGTCCAAACACCGACCGGTAGAGGCGGCGCGGGGTCAAGTAGTGAGAGCAGCCGTCTGCTGCTACAATCCCGCTAACACCAAATGCACCGGCAGGCTACCTGGACGAGGTGACACATGACCGAAGTATTCACGATGAGACTCGATGAGATACAGCCAAGCCAGCTGTTCATCAGTTCGGAGAAGCTATCGCAGGTGATGAGAGATTTCGCTCCCATAACACCCGATACACTTCCGCCCATACCGGTCAAGGAGCTACGGGGCAAGACGGTTCTCACCGACGGTCACACAAGAGCCCTGGCAGCGCTTCTGAGCAATCTATCTGAAGTCAGTGTATTCTGGGATGAGGATGACATGGATTGGGAGGCTTATGAGATTTGCGTGGATTGGTGCGAGGAGGAAGGCATCCGTACGATAGCCTATCTCAGGGACAGGATCGTTCCCCCGGCCAACTACGAAGAACTCTGGCTCAACAGGTGCGCGGAGATGCACAGGCAACTGGAGGCTGGAAGAGGTTGAGGGCGATCCCTCCCGATGACTTCAGCGGCGAATCCGGTCGGTGCTCAGGCGCAGTGTTGAGGCCTACTGGCGATCTCAGTCACCCTTGGCCACCCTCTTAGTCTCGTCGATTACCTTCTGGGCGAGATGGGCCGGGACCTCTTCATAGTGGTCGAACTCCATGACGAATTCCCCGCGGGCCTGCGTCATGGATCTCAAGTCTATGGCGTAACGGACCAGTTCCGAATATGGTGCCTGGGCGTCAATTACGTTGAATCCGCCGCTGGGGTTCATGCCCAGCACACGTCCCCTCTTGGTGTTCAGGTCGCTCATGATGTCGCCGGTATACGCCTCGGGCACGGTTATCTTGAGCTTCATTATTGGTTCGATCAGCACCGGCTGTCCCTGGGACAACCCCTTCTTAAGGGCCTGGCCCGCGGCGATTTTGAAGGCGATGTCGGACGAGTCTACCGAGTGGAAGCTGCCGTCGTAGAGGGTGACCTTCACGTCTACCACCGGATAGCCGGCCAGAACACCCTCGTGCTTGCCTTCGTTGACGCCCTTCTCAACCGACGGAATGTAGTTCTGGGGTATTGAGCCGCCGAAGATCTTCTCGGCAAACTCGAAGCCCCCTCCCCGGGGCAGAGGCTCCAACTCAAGCATGACGTGGCCGTACTGGCCATGCCCCCCGGACTGCTTCTTGTGCTTATACTCGGCCTTGGTCGACACGGTGATCGTCTCTTTGTAGGGGATCTTCGGAGTGTCCAATCTCACCGCCACGCCAAACTTGCGCCGCATCTTCTCCTTCACTATCTCCAGGTGGGTGTCACCAACTCCGGAGATGAGGAACTCGCCGGTGTCATGCTCGCGGCTCGTCTGCAGCGAAGGGTCCTCTTCACAGATCCTGGGCAGGGCGGTGCTCATCTTGTCCAGGTCTGTCTTAGTATCAGGCTGAATCGCCATACTGAAACTGGCATGCGGGAAGTCGATGCCCTCGAATATAACAGGATGCTCGCGGGCGCACAGGGTATCTCCTGTAGTCGTAACACTCAACCTGCCGACAACCCCGATGTCCCCCGCGGCAACCTGCGGCAGCGGTTGCTGGTTCTTGCCCAGCACTATGAAGAGTTGCCCCGCTTTTTCCATGCTGTTCTTGCTGGCATTCCAGACCTGGGAGTTGCTGGAGACGACACCGGAGTAGACCCTGAAATAGCTGAGCTTGCCCACATAGGGATCCGCGCTGGTTTTGAAAACAAGGCAGGCGAAAGGCGACCCGGGATCGGGCTTAATCTCCTCCTGAGTGCCGGAGGACACGTTCTTAGCTATGGCAGCACCCACGTCGTCCGGCGCGGGAAGATAGTTGCAGACGGCATTCATGAGCGACTGGATGCCGATGCCCTGCATGGCGGAGCCGACCAGAACAGGCACCAGCTTGCCTGCCACGGTGGACTTCCTTATCGCAGAGAAGACCTCCTCGTTGCTTATCGACTCTCCTTCCAGATACTTGCCTATGAGCTCATCATCTATCTCCACGGCGGCTTCTACCAGTCTGTCGCGGCTTGCCTCGGCCTGCTCGCGCAGATCCGCAGGGATTTCAGCTTCCTCCATGGCCTTTCCCATGTAGGCCTTCATGTCTATCAGGTCTACGATTCCCCGGAAGTCGCTCTGCGAACCTATCGGCAACTGAATCGGCAGGCACCGGGGCGATAGCTTGGCCCTAATGCCTTCCACGGCGGCGAGGAAATCAGCGTTATCGCGATCCATCTTGTTGACATACACCAGTCGCGGCAGGGCTGCCCTGTCCGCATCACCCCACAGCTGTTCTATGCCAACCTCAACACCCGAAGCGGCACATACAACAGCCACTGCTCCCTCGCTGACCCTCAGCCCCGACCTCACTTCGCCAACGAAATCGGCATATCCGGGAGTATCGATGAGATTCAGCTTTGTCTTGTTCCACTCGAACGAGAGCAGCGAAAGGTTGATGCCCATATGGCGTTCAACCTCAAGCGGATCATAGTCGGAGGCAGAGGTGCCGTCGTCGACGCTACCCAGTCGCTGAATTGCGCCGGCGGTAAACAGCATAGCCTCAGCAAGCGAAGTCTTGCCGGCTCCCTGGTGAGATATCAAGACGATGTTTCTGATTTGCATAGCCCCAAATTATAATCTGGTTACCGAAGATAACGCAACCGCTCTCAGAAGGGGCCGCTGCCGGTGGCTAACGAGTCCTCAGGCCAGCGATCTTCATCCGGCTGGAGGGTGCGTGTCTACATCGTAGACGCGCATTTGCCTAGGAACGTCTGTCCGTGGTATAGTCCGGCTTCAGAGCCTCTTTCCCCGGATCGTTTGGTCGGATGTTTTGTGGCGACTATCTCAAGATTCGGCGTCCTCCGGTACACCTCTTGCGATTTCTTACTGACATGGTGATACGGGCGCGCGCTGAGAAAGGAACGTGTGATGGCTGACGGATACACACTGATGCTGAGCATTGACGGGTCTGATGTAAGAGCCGTTCGAGGCGATACCGTACTGCAAGCTGCGAGGCGTGCGGGAGTATACATACCCAGCCTCTGTCACTATCCCGGGCTGCGACCATTGCCGCAGGTTATGCCTGACCAGGCCTGCCAGTTATGTGTAGTGGAGGCAGATGGTGACATCGTACTCTCCTGCAACACCCCTGTTACGGAGGGGATGACAGTGAGGACAAAGACTGCGGAGCTGCAGGAGCTAAGACAGAAGCACACGCTGGCTCTTCTTACCAGACAACCCTCAGACGTCTGCATCGACGCCAGGGACTGCGAACTCAGGAGAGTGATCGAATATGTCGGCATAGACGATATACCCGTCCACGTTCCCAGGTCTCTATCCGTCCTGGAGGACAACCCGTTCTTCGTTCGTGATTCGAGCTTCTGCATCCTCTGTCATCGCTGTATTCGAGTCTGTGAAGAGATAAGAGGCAACGGCGTGATCGAGCCTGCTTACCCGTGTTACAGGGCCTGCCCCGCCGGCATCGACATTCCCCGCTATATTCGCCTTATAGGACGAGGCAGACCCAGCGCAGCCCTGGCAGTGATCAGGGAGAAGGTTCCCTTTCCTGCGACTTTGGGTCGAGTTTGTGCTGCCCCATGCCAGGAGAAATGCAAACGCGGCCTGGATGTAGATGAGGCGCTGCACATAAGAGTTCTCAAGCGCTTTGCTGCCGATAACGGGGACGATAGTTGGAAGAAGCAGGCAAAGTCGCTTCCGTCGAGCGGCAAGAGCGTAGCGGTGGTCGGGGCGGGACCGGCGGGGCTCACTTGCGCCTACTACCTGGCCAGGCTGGGACACAGGGCGACAGTGTTTGAGGCTCTGCCCGAGGCCGGCGGCATGATGAGGGTGGGGATACCAGAATACCGCCTCCCGAGGGGCGTTCTCCGTGATGAGATTAAGGAGATCGAACTGGTGGGAGCAGAGATCAGGCTCAATACCCGGGTTGAGTCTCTGGACATGCTATTCGAGCAAGGATATCAGGCGGTGTTTCTTGCCATCGGTGCACACGAAGAGATGAAGATGGGGATAGAGGGCGAGGACTCGCCCGGGGTGATGGGATGCGTCAACTTTCTGCGTCGGTTCAACCTCGGAGAGACTGTCGAGATCGGCGACAGGGTCGGGGTGATCGGTGGGGGGAATGTGGCAATAGACTCTGCACGTGCGGCACTGCGACTCGGTGCCAGGCAGGTTACCATCTTCTACCGGCGGACGAAGAAGGAGATGCCGGCGCAGGCGGAGGAGGTGGAACAGGCCCTGGAGGAGGGGGTCGAGATCATCTTCCTGGTCGCTCCTTCAAGGGTCTTCAGAGACAATGGCAGACTAAAGCTTGAGCTGGTTCGTATGCAGTTGGGAGAGCCTGACGCGAGCGGCAGACGCCGTCCTGTACCGGTTAAGGGAAGCGAGTTCATAGCAGGATTGGACACGCTTATCGCTGCCATTGGCGAGCAACCCGGTGTCCCGGTGGGCTTTGATATTGAGACAGGGCGGGGCAATGTTCTGAAGGCAAACGAAGACCTTAGCACGGCCCGGGACGGTGTTTTTGCAGGAGGCGACTGTGTCACCGGGCCGGCTCTCGTTATCGATGCCATTGCCGCTGGGAGAAAGGCGGCACAGTCCATAGACCGCTACCTCGGTGGCCGAGGCGACACAACCGAACACCTGGTGCCTGCTGGCGAGGGTGTGGCCTGGCTACAGAACGACGCTGCCGGGGAAAGGCTGGCAGCAATGTCCTATCTTTCTCCTGAGGTCCGCATCAAGGGTCATGCCGAGGTGGAGCAGGCTATGAGTGTGGAGGCGGCAGTGGGCGAAGCGAAGCGCTGTCTCGCCTGTCATGCCATAACCCCCCTGCAGGAGATGACTCTTCTCGAAGTAAACTGCAAGTTCTGCGGTGCCTGCGTCGACTCCTGTCCCACAGGGGCCCTCACGGATGTGGCTGTTCGCGGACAGGGTGTACCTGATCGTTCAGTAGCCACCACCTGTCCCTATTGTGGAGTCGGTTGTCAGCTCAAGCTGGAGGTCAAGGACGAAAGGATAATCGCCTCGGTTCCCGATCCAGATGGCGCTGCCAACCACGGACAGGCCTGCGTCAAAGGCCGGTACGGGATCACCAAGTTTGTCCATCATCAGGACAGGTTGACGACGCCTATGATAAGGAAGAACGGAAAACTGGAAAAGGCGTCCTGGGACGAAGCGCTGGATCTGGTAGCCGGGAGACTGAGAGGCTACACGCCGACCGAATTGAGTGTGATCTCCTCGGCTAAGTGCACTAACGAAGAGAACTATGTCATACAGAAATTTGCCCGCGCAGTGCTGGGCACCAACAACGTAGACCACTGCGCCCGCCTGTGTCACGCGCCCACCGTGGCTGGCCTGGTGCAGAGTTTCGGCAGCGGCGCCATGACCAACTCCATCGACGAGATCGCCGATTCCGCCTGTATCTTCGCTATCGGCACCAACACCACCGAGGCTCATCCCGTCATCGGTCTCGAACTGAAGAAGGCAGTTGACCGCGGAGGAAAGCTCATTGTGGCCAACCCCCGTCATATCGACCTGTGTCAATTCGCTGACCTGTGGCTGAGGCACAACCCCGGTACAGATGTTGCGCTGCTAATGGGGATGATGCGGGTGATAGTGGATGAAGGGCTATCCGACTCCGCCTTCATCGACGAGAGGTGCGAGGAATTCGACGCGTTCAGCGAATCTCTAGAGGATTTCGACCTTGATTTCGTCGAACAAGTTACCAGGGTGCCCAGAGCCAAGATAGCAGAGGCCGCGCGGATGATCGCCACCAACAGCCCCGCAGCCATATTCTACTCCATGGGTATCACCCAGCATTCGCACGGAACCGATAATGTGCTGGCCATCGCCAACCTGGCCATGCTCACCGGTAACATAGGCAAGCGTTCAAGCGGAGTCAACCCCCTGAGAGGCCAGAACAATGTACAGGGTGCCTGCGACATGGGCGCTCTGCCCAACGTCTACCCCGGCTATCAGGCGGTCAGCGATCCCTCGATCAAAGAGAAGTTCGAGACTGCATGGGGAGTGTCCCTTTCGCCAACCCCGGGACTGACGCTGGTCGAGATGATGGAAGCAGCCTATCGTAAAGACATCAAGGCGATGTACCTGGTTGGAGAGAACCCGGCCTTGAGCGATCCCGACATCCAGCACGTTCGGCAGGCTCTGGCAAAACTCGACTTCTTCGTTGTGCAGGACATTTTCCTGTCCGAGACCGCGGAGTTCGCCCATGTAGTACTGCCGGCCGCCAGCTTCGCCGAGAAGGACGGTACCTTCACAAACACAGAGCGAAGGGTTCAGTTGGTCAGAAAGGCGATCGACCCTATCGGCGAATCCAGGCCTGACTGGTGGATGGTATGCCAGATAGCCCGCAGGCTGGGAGCTCATGGGTTCGACTTCGACGGGGCTGCGAGCATAATGGATGAGATCCGTGGCCTCACTCCCAGCTATGGAGGCATCGGCTACGGGAGGCTGGATAATGGCGGGCTCCAGTGGCCCTGCCCTCTTGATGACCATCCCGGCACACCGACATTGCACACCAGGGCTTTCGTTCGGGGAAAAGGCCGGTTCATACCCCTCAAGTACAACCCGCCGGGTGAGACGCCCGATAAGGACTACCCTCTGATCCTGACCACAGGGCGCAGCCTCTACCACTTCCATACGGGAACGATGACCCGAAAGGTAGACGGGCTCAACACCATAGAGCCTGAGGGCACAGTGGAGATCAGCCCGCAAGATGCCGGGCAACTAGGAATAGCTCATGACGATAGGGTCAAGGTCAGTTCGCGGCGCGGTGAGGTTATCTCCAAAGCCAGGGTAACTGAGGCTGTGCCTGAGGGCGTGGTGTACATGAGCTTCCATTTCGCCGAGAGCGCTGCCAACATACTCACCAACCCCGTGTTCGACCCGGTTGCCAAGATCCCCGAGTTCAAGGTTGCCGCGGTCAAGGTTGAGAAAGCCTAGACTCTGCGCCGTGAATGGCGCTCGGCTTAACACGATACGAGCGGCCAGTCGCTGTGTGTCTCGGTGGCCGACGGCGATCTCTGGCTGAACCGGGCATCTGCAGCTAACTACTCAGGGAGCAGGTGTCAGGGCATTCCCAGCAGGAGATGCACATAGCGGCCCCCTGAATAATGTGACTGTCAGTCAGATGTAGAGACGTATCGGCGCCCTGACAAATATCGTGGTTCCCTTACCTTCTTCTGAACTCACCTCTACCTCTCCGCCTATCAGCCGGGCCCGCTCGGCCATGCCGGTGAGCCCCAGCCTGCCTCTGCGGGCGAAGTCACTCAGCTGTCTGGGAAGCTCAAACCCTTTACCGTTGTCCGCGATCCTCACCATGATCTCATCTGCCCGGCACTCCAGCGTGATGCTGGCTTCAGATGCCCCTGAATGCCGGTGAACGTTGTTGAGGGCCTCCTGGGCAATTCGGAACAAGACAAGCTGCGTCTCCGGAGAGAGTTGCGGAAGATCCCCTGTGTTGACCTCGATATCTATCCCGCTGAATCTGTTGATCTCCTCGGCCAACCACTTGAGGGCCGACACGAGACCGAGGTCGTCGAGAATGCGAGGCCTCAGAGCCTGTGCATAGTGTCTGACGCCATGGTAGGTCTGCTCGGAGAGCTCATAGAGCTTCCCCAGTTCACCTCTGAGTTCTTCAGGCAGATATCCCTCGGCTTTGGAGGCAAGATTGTCCACACCGTGCGTCAGTAGAAGTATCTGCTGAGAGGTATCATCGTGAAGCTCGCGGGCAAGGCGCTTTCGCTCGTCCTCCTGAGCCTGCAGAACCTGCCTGAGGTAGAACTGCAGGTTGTCCTGCAGCCTTCTCTCCTCAGTTATGTCACGGGCCATGTTCTGGAAGGCTTGCGGTTTGCCATCGCTGACGATCAGTCGTGTCGCCACCTGCATGATAGCTTCAAGTCCGTCTTCCTTGATCAATCGCTGTTCGTAACGCTGCTCCATACCCTCGCCGCTCAGTAGTCGGTCTCTAACCTGTCGCGCCAGGACTCTGCTTTCCGGAGTGAGAAACTCGCGGACGTTCTTGCCCGGCAATTCAGACACCGAATAGCCGGTTAGCACCTCGCAGGCCCTGTTTGCCAACGTGATGTTGCCTTTCATATCGTGCACCCAGATGGCATCGCTGGCGTTGTCAAACAACTCTTCGTAGTTCTGCCTAGATAGCTCAGCGTCCCTCCTGGCCTCCTCCAGTTTACTCCGCTGCCGCTTATTCTGCTGGTAGGTAGCCATCAGGATTATAGCCAGCGCAGCAATGGCCAGACCGGCAAGGCTTTCGAGGAGAGCATCCCTGAACTGAGGTGAGATCAGAAAAGCGCGAAGCAGCATCGCAGCGGCACCCGATAACCAGGCGACAGCACCGCCGATCATACCCAGCGTCCAGCCGGCATACAGCATCAACAGCAGGTAGAGGAAGCGCTCAAGACTGTGCCGTGACAGTCCCAGGACCTCGGGCGCCGAGATGCGGCCCAATATCGGGATCTCCGCCAGTATCTCAGTGAAGTGACAGATCGTCAGGAAGGCGAACAGAGCCGCCACCACGTAGAAGTGTGGATTCCTCAGCCCCGAGGTGGGTCTTCGCTGTTGTTTAGCGTTACCAGTCCCCATTGCAGTCCCTTGACTATCGCTTCGCTACGCGAGGCAACGTTCATCTTATTGAAGATGTTGGTCAGGTGGGCCTTGATCGTGCGCTGACTAAGAAACAGCTTCTCTGCTATATCCTTGTTGCTCATACCTAGAGCTACCAGTCTCAGCACCTCCGACTCTCGATCACTCAGCAGTTCAGAAGTTCTTTGTTCCCTGGCAGGTGCTACTGTAGCCCTCTTCAGCAGCTTCGCAATGATCTCCGGGTGAAGCACCGACTCGCCAGACTTGATGGCTCGAATGGCTCCGGCCAGATCACGTCCCCTGGCGCTCTTCAGCAGATAACCTGCGGCCCCGGCATCCAGCAGTCCCAGAACATACTGGTCGTCATCATATGCAGTGAGTATCAGGATGGCTATGTCAGGCGCTATCTCCTTGATCTTCCTCGTGGCCTCGATCCCGCTCAGCTTGGGCATGACGATGTCCATCACCGCCACATCCGGTTTCAGTTCCGAGGCAAGCCTGACAGCTTCCTCTCCATCACCGGCCTCAGCCACAACCTCCATATCCTCCTCGCCATTTAGCGCCTGATGCAGTGCTTCGCGTACCAGCGGGTGGTCGTCCGCAATGAGGACCGTTAGTTTTTCTCTTGCCATCAAGTATCCGTCTCCCGAGGCAATTATAAGCGCACATGCACTCCAGGGCAAGGTGACTGCCCTTTTGGACATGACCATATGCTCGCGCAAATCGTCCCTCAAGGACGATGGCAGACGAACGGGTGACTGTTAGACTTACCGTAGAAGAAAGGAAAGGAGGAACCAAAATGGCTACGGTTCTTGCAGTAAGAGAAGACAAGGGTAAGGTGCAGGTAGTGCCCGGGGGGAGTGAGTTGCGTGCGGTTCTGGAGAGGGCCGCGAAAGAGTCGGAGTTCCTGGCAAAGCTCGCCGAAGACCCTCACGAAGCTCTCAAGGAGTACTACTCGCTAACCGCCGAGGAGAGGGCCGCTCTGGCAAGCGGGGACATAAGGAGAATAGAGTCCTGGGTCGGCAAGCTGGACATAGACCTGGCTACCTGGCTCTGGTGCCGGCTGTGCCAGGAGAAGTGGTAGCGGGAAGGAGTTGGCGATATGGCAGTAACTGAGATTCCTACCCTGCCTCAGGTCAGAGACCCGTCCGGCTTCGAGCTTGTCGCGGAGAAGCTCGACAGGCTTGTTCCCGATGCGTACCAGCCATCTCAGATCATCTCCAGGTTGGAAGATATCTGCACGGCCAAGGCAAATCAGAATGTGTTCAGCATGGTTCTGCTGGGGCTACTGGCCGGATTCTTCATCGGGCTGGGTGCTCTGTTCTTCATGGTAGTCACCACAAACAGCGGTCTTGGATTCGGCATGACGAGACTGGTAGGAGGGTTGACGTTCTCGCTGGGACTCATCCTCGTCGTCGTTGCCGGAGCTGAGCTGTTCACCGGGAATTGTCTGATAGTTGCTCCGTGGCTGAGTAACCGGGTTAGCGGGTCCGCGCTGTTACGCAACTGGCTGATAGTCTACGCGGCGAATTTCGCCGGTGCCGCGATCCTGCTGGTCCTGCTCTTCCATGGCCGCTTCTGGGAACTAGACGGGTATGCGGTTGGAGCAAATGCTCTGATGATCGCTAATGCCAAGGTAAACATGGCGTTCCTGCCGGCGCTGTTCAAGGGCATCATGTGCAATGTGCTGGTCTGCCTCGCCGTGTTGCTATGCCTGAGCGCCCGCTCAACCTCCGGGAAGATCATGGCTATCGTCTTCCCCATAAGTGCCTTTGTCGCCTGCGGTTTTGAACACAGCATAGCCAACATGTTCTTCATACCTCTAGGCATGTCTCTGGCCGGTCAATCCGATGTCCTCCAGGCTGCCGGAGTGACGGCAGGACAGGTAGCCAACATCAACTCGCTTGGACTCCTCAGCAACCTGGTCCCGGTTACCATAGGCAACGTAATAGGTGGGACTTCGGTAGCGGTCGTCTACTGGATGATATACCAGCGCAAGGAGAGGCTCGCTGAAGCTCTCATCGCAAAGCGTTGGCTCGGTAGGCTGGTCAGAGTCAGCCCACAGCCCTCAAGCACATATGCCATCGATCCCGAGACCAGGGCGCTAGTCTCCGTGCTGGCCAGAGCCAGGGATGACAGCAGTTTCCTCGCCCAATTAGCTGAGAACCCGGACCACACCCTGGAGGGCTACAATCTCACCGGTGAGGCAAGAGCTGCGCTAGCCAGTGGAGATGTCAACTGGTTGGAGTCGAGAGTGGGCTTCCTGGACGAACCATTGCGTACCTGGCTTGTCTCACGATTGTCACAGGAGAAGTGGTAGGCGTCCGTCACCATCTGTTCCTTCTGCTGTCCTGTGCGGAAAATATCTTCTGGCGAGAATTGGTCGGAAAGTGCGCACAGATGCTGAGCCGGTGTCAACTGGCGATTGTGGGACATGTCAGTATACAGGCGAGCTCCCGGTAACACATTGAACTGAGCCAATGCTCATGGCCGGGGATAGAGACCGGCTGCTCTGCAGATTTCGGGGATGGTCTCCTCCCGCTGCAGAGTCATAATATGAACACCGGCCACCCCTTCGATCTGCCTCAACTGCTCTATCGTCTCTACGGCGATCCTCAGGCCTTCCTCTGCGGCTTCCTCCCTCTTGCGCACCTTTGCAAAACGATCGATGATCGCATCACTTATACCCGAATTGGGGAGCTTTGTTTGCATATACCTTGCCGCTGCCAGTGATGTCACGGGAGTGATCCCGGCCACAATACTCACATCCCTATGGAATCCCTGCCGGCGAACCAATTCCATCCATCTGCGGAATCCTTCAACATCGTATACAGACTGGGTCTGGATGAAGTCCGCTCCGGCGACCACCCGGGACTGTAGACGGTGCAACACAGGCTCTGATGGTTGAGCAAACGGGTTCGCCGTTCCCCCGATGAAGAA
This sequence comes from Dehalococcoidia bacterium, assembly GCA_047920855.1. GTDB lineage: Bacteria > Chloroflexota > Dehalococcoidia > GIF9 > AB-539-J10 > RBG-13-51-36. The sequence goes on from JBLRXG010000010.1 coordinate 12,085, forward strand.
TCTGAGTTCTCTCCCGGATATCAGTTCGCCGTTGTCGAGCTTCTTCTCCTCTCTGATCCTCTTCAGCATCCCGATGAGGCGGACTGCATCGACGTCGAATACAGGCTTCGCATCGGGATGGTTACCCGACGATATGGGGTCACCAGAGAGACACAGTATGTTGTTGACACCAAAGGCGGCGGTTGCCAGGATATCCATCTGAAGAGCTATGCGATTACGATCCCGGCAGGTCATGTGGATTATGGGATCGAGTCCTTCCTGCAAGCCTATAAGACAGCCTGCCCAGCTTGCCATCGCCACCACCGCTGCCTGTCCGTCAGGGATGTTACAGGCATCAACATAATCTCCGATGAGATCTACTTTGTCCCGTATGATGTCCAGATCTGCTTCGACGGGAGGGCTGATCTCAGCTGTGACGGCGAAGTGCCCTGCCTCCAGTACTCGCTCAAGATTGCTTCCGGTTTTCATATGTGACGCCTCCACCGCGATTTTAACACAGTGCGACGGATTACCATACCTTGAACTGCATCCACGTTGGGCGCTCCGCTTCATGCTTTTGCAGTAACCCAAGAAAGCGGTTATAATGTGCTGCGCGCGATGAAAGCAGCAGCCGAGTTACACGCGATCAAGGACACTCTCAGGCATTCAGAGATATTCAACGGCCTTACCGAAGATGAACTCGATAGTTTGCTTCCTCTGTGCACCGTAGAGTGTCACCGGGCCGGGTCAGAGGTGTTCTGTGAAGGTGACCAGTGCCTCAATCTCCAGACCCTGAAATCGGGCAAGGTCGCTCTGGAAACAGAACTTGCACTCAGCCGCAGTTCCACCGAGAGGGCAACCATCGACGTGCTGTCCGAAGGGAGCTGCTTCTGCTGGTCGGCCCTGATGGAGCCTCATGTGCTGACCTCCACAGGTCGGTGTTTGCAGGATACCGAGATCATCTCCGTGGACGGGGACAGGCTCAAGTCCCTGATGGATGCCAATCCTGAGATAGGGTACAAGATCACAAACAACCTGGTCAAAGTGGTTGCCTCGAGGCTCAAGAACACCAAGGAGACCATGGAGCGCACCCTGTCCGTGATCTTCCACGACCTAAAAGCTCCTCTGGCGGCGGCCGAAAGCTATAACAGGCTCCTGCTCAATGGCTTCGTGGGAGAACTCACGGAAGAGCAGATGAACATAGTGGGACGGAGCAGTAAGCGGTTATCGGATCTTCTAAATCTGATAGGTAACATAATCGACTTCTCCAGGGTTGATTTCGGGGACTTCAGGACAGAGGAGGTCTCTCTGGAGGATGTAATAGAGGACTGCGTTGACACGATGCGTCCGCTGGCTGAGGAGAAGGGGCTGCAACTCAAGGTCGAGATGCCGCAACAACTGCCTACAATACTGGGGACTGCAGGCAGGCTGAAGCAGGTAATGACAAATCTCATATCGAATGCGATCAAGTTCACATCCTCCGGCGGCGTGACCGTTACAGCAAAGGCGGGCAAGGGTTGCGTGCAGGTCGATGTCATCGATACCGGCTGCGGTATACCTCCTTCGGAGCTACCCAAGGTGTTCGACGGTTTCTACGCCGGTCTCCAGATGGAGAAGAGAGGTGCTGGCCTGGGGCTCTCCATCTGCAAGAGGATAATCGCCAGCCACGGTGGTAGAATATGGGCAACAAGCCCCTGTCCCGACACGGGCAAGGGGAGCAGATTCACATTCCTCATCCCCATAGAGTCAAAGCGAACGGAGTAGGTGCAATGCCCAAGAAGATACTGATAGTGGACGACGATCCTGATATGCGGCTGGCCATAGCCAGCGTACTTAACTCCCGCTCCTACCAGATAGTGGAGGCCGGTGATGGACGGGAGGCATTGATGAAACTGCGAGAGGAGAAGCCAGACATCATGCTTCTTGACCTCCTGATGCCAAGGATGGACGGTTTCGCGGTGATCAAGGAATTGCGGGACAATCCAGAGAAGGGATATCCTGACGTTCCCATACTTGTCATAAGTTCGATAAGGGAAGAGGCCAGTCACCGGCGCTATGAGCTGGAACTGGGCCGGAAACTCGAGATCGAAGGTTACATAGAGAAGCCGATCGAGCCCTTCGTCTTACTGGAACGCGTGGAGAAACTCTTGTCTGAAGGAGGAAAGGATGCAAAGAGCGACTAAGATCCTGTTGATCGATGATGATCCGGATATTCACTCCGTGGTCAGGCAGGTCCTTGAATCCAAGTCCTATCAGGTAATATCTGCGTATGATGGATTTGAGGGTCTGAAGAAGGTGGTGGAGGAGAGGCCTGATCTGATCATCCTCGACGTCATCATGCCCGGGAAGCATGGGTTCGACGTCTGCCACGATCTTAAGACGGATGAGAAGTACCACTTTTTCTCCGACATCCCTGTGCTGATGCTGACTGTGTATCCTGACGACAGAGAGAAGATGCATCTTTCAATACGAGAAGGGATGATGATGGAGGCGGAGGATTATCTTCAGAAGCCAGTCGATGCTCAGGAGTTACTGAAAAGGGTCGAGAGCTTGCTCAGGAAGTAGCAGCGAGTGAACCGCTGATTGAAGCAGTGATAACAGAGAGTGAAGGCTGAGAGCAGAAGTGTTCTAGTCGTCGGCGCGGGCGCAGCGGGCATGTCTTCGGCGTTAGAGTTAGCTAACGCCGGTTTTTATGTTCACCTTCTTGAAAGAGAGGCGGTGGTCGGGGGGCATGCAGCATCTTTCCCCTGTAAGGCAACGGATATCTGCGCAGGGTGCTCTGCATGTGTGGTCTCCGATAAGATCAGAGAAGTCGTACACAATCCCCGTATCAGACTCCTGACAAGCTCCACTATGAGAGGGCTCAGGGGAGGCCCTGGTGATTTCCGCGTCAGGATAGTCCAGGAACCCAGCCATGTTGACGCCAAGCGATGCGTAGCTTGCGGACTGTGCACCGAGGTTTGTCCCACTGACCCGAAGGCGATATACATGCCTCAGGCTGACGCAGTCCCTCTTGCACATGTTCTCGATGAAAGACTGTGCCTGCGCTGGCATGGTAAGAAATGCGAGCTTTGTCGGGAGGTCTGCCCTACGGAAGCCATTGCATTTGACCGTAAGCAGCAGGAAGAGGAACTCACCGTAGGAGCCATAGTTGTGGCAACGGGCTTTCAGGTTTTCGATGCCAGAGAGAAAGGCTCCCTTGGCTACGGCCGATATCCCAACGTGTTGACCGGCCTCGATCTTGAGCATATCTTCAGACGCGAGGGAGCACTCAGATTGCCCGGTGGCGATAAGGAACCCGACAGAATCGCCTTCATCCAGTGTATCGGCTCCAGGGACGAGGGTCACGTCTACTGCTCGCATGTGTGCTGCAAGTATGCTATGAAATTCGCCGCGCTTATCAAGCATCAGCGCCCTGATGCGCAGGTCACCATCTTCTACATCGATTTGCAGACCGCGGGAAAAGGCTTCGCCCGGTTCTTTGAGCAGTACAAAGCAGATATCAGGTTCGTCCGCGGGGTGCCGGTTGAGATTGTGCAGACGGCATCGGGTGAACTGGAAGTCAAATTCGAGGACATCTCCCTTGGTCATGTCGGTAGGGATGCCTTCGACCTAGTGGTCCTCTCCGTGGGCATCTCGCCCAGGAGAGACTCCTGGGATCTGGCCAGGGTGTTGGGCATAGACATGGCCGAAGACGGGTTTTTCGACACAGCAACCCCGATCGGTTCCAATGAGACGAGCGTCAGCGGTATCTTCCTGGCCGGTACATGTCAGGGCCCCAAGGACATACCGGATTCGGTGGCCCACGGGACAGGTGCAGCATCAAAGGTGATGGAACTGCTGGGTATGCCTGTGCAGGCCGATGGATAGCATGCACGACATGGAAACACGAATAGGCGTATTTGTCTGCAACTGCGGTGAGGGCATGAAGAACGTCGACTTCGATGGGCTGATCAAGAAGACGGCCAGTGTGCCGGGTGTCATTTCTGTTACCTTAAATCGTGATCTATGCCTGGATGAGGGCAGGAAGAAGATGATGTCCCTGGTCAGAGATAAGGGTGTGGATAGAGTGGTGGTTGCTGCCTGCTCTCCTGACTCGAAAGAAGACATATTCCGACAGGCGTTAGAGGGCACCGGGTTGAACGGCAATCTACTGTCAATGGCTAACATCAGGGAACAGTGCTCATGGTCTCATGAAGGAGACGTTACCGGCAAGGCTGTGGAATTGGTGATGATGGCGATAGAGAGAGCACGATTGCTCCGGCCTGTAGAACGTCGGGAACTGCC
>JBLRXG010000011.1:0-15798 GCA_047920855.1 Dehalococcoidia bacterium
GAGACCAGGTAACCATATCGGTTCCGGTCGCTCCTTCCCGAAAGCATCCTCCCTCCTCACATGGACAACTCGAGTCGGGCAGAACTGCACCCTCTGAAGCCTGACACACCATCGCCAATGATAGTATAATGAACCCCGTCGTCAGAAAGATCGAGACATCGAGAGGAGGAGCAGAAACAATGTCGAAGACAGAAGACCACCTCAGAGAGGCATTCGCCGGAGAATCGCAAGCCAACCGCACATATCTCGCTTTCGCCCTTGCCGCCGATAAGGAGGGTTATCCTCAGGCGGCGAGGTTGTTCAGGGCAGCTGCCGAGGCCGAGACGATCCACGCCCATAATCATCTGAAGGCGCTCAAGGCAGTCAAGAGCACCAGGCAAAACCTGGCAGAGGCAGTCACGGGCGAGACGCATGAGTTCAAGAAGATGTACCCCGGGATGCTGAAGGACGCAAAGGCCGAAGGTAACAAGGAGGCGGAGAGGTCATTCCACTTTGCTAACGAGGTGGAGAAGGTACACGCCGAGCTCTATCAGAAGCTACTTGACGGCCTGGGCACAGACAAGGACAGTTATTCCTACTACGTATGTCCGGTCTGCGGCTATACATCAGGTAAGGAACCACCCGACACCTGTCCTGTCTGCGGTGCGCGGGGCAAGGCATTCAGGCGGATAGACTAGTCCTCTCGACTTGCCTGCATGGCACCCGCCGCCCGTCAGGTTCAGATATACGCTGTAAGGGGTGAGATCCGATGGATTACGAGCACTGCTCACTAAGGGAGCCAATAACGGTCTCCTCTGGCGATGAGCGGATGAGAGACAGGCAATGAGAAGATGCTCAGCAAACTACAGGTCGGCGCTGGTCATAGCTCTGGTAGCCCTGAGCGTACTTGTCATACTGCTGGCCTGTCTCGACCGCCGGACGCCGGATAACGCAGCGAACTCAGGACCATCTGAGGACCCGGACATGGTTATCATAGAATTGCCCGAGCCGCGACATGATGGTGACATGTCCGTTGAGCAGAGCCTATATCAAAGAAGGTCGATCCGGACTTATGCCAGCAAGCCGCTGACACTACAGGAAGTGGCCCAGCTTCTATGGGCAGCACAGGGAATTACCGACCCACGCGGCCTCAGAACTGCGCCGTCGGCAGGGGCCACCTACCCGCTTGAGCTGTACGTGGCAGTCGGCAATGTTGATGACCTGAGCCCGGGCGTATACAGGTACGAACCCGATCAGCATAGACTGATCCGGACCACGCAGGGCGACAGGAGAACTCAACTGGCGCACGCTGCCCTGGGACAAAGCTTTGTCGGGGAAGGCGCCGCGGTGTTTGTCTTCACGGCAGTCTACGAGAGGACAACTACCAGATACGGCGACAGGGGACTGCGATACGTCTACATGGAAGCGGGTCATGCAGCTCAGAACCTGTACCTTCAGGCAGCGGCAATGAACCTCGGTACAGTAGTCGTGGGGGCTTTCCACGACGGACAGGTGGCCGAGATACTCGACCTGCCCGGCAACGAACAACCTCTGTACATAATGCCTGTAGGCCACATCGGTTGACAACCCCCGACACCCGGCCGGAGATCATCCGTCTAACAAAGTCCTGGCGAAATCCTCCGCCGCTCTCAGGTCTCCGGCATCGGGTCTGCCTCTGTTGATGCCACCAACGATCATCGTCGCCCCGAATGTATCCAATCCCCGGCAGGAGAACTCACCTACGACATCAAGGCCCCTGCTCCACAACCTCTTCTTCAAGGGCCTGCTGAAATCATGGACAAATCGCACTCGCCGTAGTCCGCTGGTGGCGAAGATGAAGGCCTTCTTGTTCGTCAGTACGGGCAACTCGTCCACAAAGCGCAGCAGAGTCCCGTGATGCCTGCCGAAGTATACTCCCGATCCGAAGCCAACCAGATCGTACCGCTCGAGCATGCTCACTTCCACTTCCTGTAGCGGCAGTAAATCAGCCCCAATAGTGACGGCAATCAACTGTGCGATCTTCGCGGTATTACCGTGATGAATCGAGATATAGCTAACCAGTGCTTTCATTACTCACCGTACCCCGCTTAGTCCGTCATATGTACCAGAGACTATCGCAGCTAAGCCCAGCAGATAGTAGGATGGCAATACGAGAAATCATCATGCGATCTTGGCACCTTGTAGAGGAGCGTCGCTGCCAGATCTGTCGCGATCGCTGAGCGGGAGCGAGTCACCTGGTGAGAGAACTCGACACGGCAAGCAGAGATGCAATGTCGAGCTTCAACCCCGGGCCCATGCTGGTAGACAGAGATGCGCTGCGAATGTACTGTCCCTTGGCTCCGCTGGGCCTGGCTCTGACGATGGCCTCGACGGCAGCTGCCAGATTCTCCTGGAGCTTGTCCTTGTCAAAGCTGATCTTGCCTATTGGCAGATGGATTATCGCTGTCCTGTCCAGACGAAACTCAGCTCTGCCTTTGCGCGCCTCGTCGATCACGCGAGCCAGATCCTGGGGAGGCACCACCGTGCCCGCCTTGGGATTGGGCATCAGACCCCGGCGACCCAGGATCTTACCCAGTTTCGCTACCTTGGGCATCATATCAGGAGTGGCTATGGACACGTCAAACTCGAGCCAGCCGCCTTCGATCTGCTTGATGAGATCGTCTGCTCCGACATGGTCGGCCCCCGCCTCCTCCGCAGCCCTTACCCCTTCGCCCTGAGTGAAGACCAGAATTCGCGTCTTCTTGCCCAGCCCATTGGGCAGCAGAATCACCCCGCGCACCTGTTGATCGGCGCTACGAGGGTTCACCCCCATCTTCAGATGGAGTTCCACGGTCTCATCAAACTTTGCGAATGATGCTTCCTTGGCTAATCCTATAGCTTCCTCAGGAGAGTATGCCTTCGCCCCATCAACGAGCTTGCTTGCTTCTTGATACTTCTTACCGTGCTTTGCCAATTCCGTATACCTCGATACTCCCTGGATGCCAGGGAATCACCTTCTACTCTATCTCCACTCCCATGCTGCGAGCAGTGCCGGCGACGATCTTGACTGCCTTCTCAAGATCAGTTGTATTCAGATCCTTCATCTTGGTCCTCGCTATCTCACGGACCGCCTCCGCACTCAGCTTGCCTACCGTCTCGCTTCCGGGGTTTCCGCTGCCCTTCTCCACTCCCAGGGCACGCCGTACCAGGTCAGACACAGGCGGCATCTTCGTCACAAAGGTAAAGGAGCGGTCTTCATAGATGGTCAGATCAACAGGGATTATGTAGCCCTCCTGAGAGCTGGTGCGCTCATTGTACTCTTTGCAGAAAGCCATGATGTTGATACCGTACGGTCCCAGAGCAGGCCCCACAGGCGGGGCAGGAGTCGCCTTGCCCGCAGATATCTGCAGCTTGACCACCGTCTTTACCTTCTTTGCCATTCCCGGTTCTCTCTTTCGCCTAACGGCCGTCCCTTGCCGGGACTAACTATATCTTCTCTACCCCCAGGAGATCCAGCTCGACGGGGGTTTCCCTGCCAAAAAGCGACAGCATGACGATCACTTTTCCCTTGTTGAGATTCAGTTGTTCTACCTTGCCAATGAAGTCGATGAAAGGTCCGCTCGTCACCCGTATGCTGTCTCCTTCCTTGAACGTCATCTTCACCTCGGTGGGAGCTTCGTCCATACGTTGCAGGATCGCATTAGCTTCCTCCTCAGGCAGGGGAACTGGCTTCACGCCCGCACTCACAAACCCGGCCACACCGGGGGTATTACGCACTATATCCCAGCTATACTCATCCAGTTTCATGTTCACCATGATATAGCCTGGAAATGCCTTCTTGGTTATCGTGCGCCGCTTTCCCGCTTTGATCTCGATCTCTTTGGCCGTCGGTATAACCACATCAAACACCTTGTCTCCAACATCCATATACTTGATGCGCTGCTCGAGGTTTCTCCTGGCCTGCTCCTCGTGACCTGACGAGACGTATAACAGATACCACTCCCCATTAGCCATTAACTGCTAACCGCCTATAAGCATGAAAAGCCTGTAGAAACCATAGTCGAGAGCCCCCAGGATTCCCCCCACCACAGAAGCCACAACCAGCACTAACAGGCTTAGTCTTAGAGTCTCCTGTCTCGTTGGCCAGTGGGCCTTCCGCAACTCAGCCACGACCTCAGAGAAGAAACTGAATCTCGACTTCTTGGCTGGGGCAGGCTTGGTGCTTATAGCCTTCTTGGCATGAGTCGTCATACGTTACTTCGCTTCTCGATGAACGGAATAGCTACGACACTGAGGACAATACTTGCTTAGCTCTAGTCTTTGCGGATCACTCTTCTTGTTCTTGGTCGTGGTGTACGTCCTCCGCATGCATTGACTGCATGCCAGATGGATGATCACGCGTAGATCGCCTTTCTTCTTAGCCACATCTACCCACAGATTCTCACAAGTTCCCGTTAGCAGGGTTCATGCGATGATCTTGTCGATGACTCCGGCACCTACCGTTCTTCCGCCCTCCCTGATAGCGAATCGTAGCCCTTCCTCCATCGCCACAGGAACCATCGTCTTGATCTTCATACGATTGAGGCTGTCACCGGGCATGGCCATCTCTACACCTTCAGGCAGGATTATCTCGCCCGTAACATCAAGGGTTCTTATGTAGAACTGAGGCTTGTATCCAGTAAAGAAAGGAGTGTGCCTGCCGCCCTCTTCCTTGGTCAGAATGTAGACCTCTACCTCGGCTTCCGTGTGCGGTTTGACCGAGCCCGGCTTCGCCAGCACCTGCCCGCGTTCTATCTCCTCCCGATCTATACCGCGCAGCAAGACTCCGACAGCATCGCCGGCCTCCGCCTCCTGCATGGTCTTGTGAAACATCTCGAGACTAACTGCTACTACTTTCCTCGACTCCTTCAGGCCCACTATCTCGACCTCATCACCGGCCTTCACCTTCCCTCGTTCGACCCTGCCCGTGGGCACAGTGCCCCGCCCCTTGATACTGAAGACATCCTCAATGGGCATCAGGAACGGCTTGTCGCTCTCTCTCTGCGGCAAAGGAATGTAGTCGTCTACCGCATCGAGCAGGTTCCGTATCCGCCCGCACCAGGAGCACTCCCTCTTGCCACAACCACACTCAAGGGCCTTGACCGCGCTTACCCTGACCACGGGGATTTCGTCGCCAGGGAACTCATACCTCTTGAGCAGATCCCTCACCTCCATCTCCACCAGATCCAGCAACTCGGGGTCATCAACCAGATCCACCTTGTTGAGAGCCACTATCATCCGTGGAACCTGAACCTGTCTGGCTAGAAGGATGTGTTCCCTCGTCTGGGGCATAGGCCCATCGTCCGCAGCAACCACCAGGATTGCCCCGTCCATCTGAGCAGCTCCGGTTATCATGTTCTTGATGTAGTCGGCGTGCCCCGGACAATCGACGTGGCAATAGTGCCGTGACTCGGTCTCATACTCGATGTGAGAAATGGCAATCGTCAAACCACGTGCCTTTTCCTCAGGAGCATTATCGATCGAGTCAAAGCTCCTGAACTCCGTGGTGCCCGCCGCGGACAACACGTTGGTAATGGCTGCAGTCAACGTGGTCTTCCCATGGTCAACATGCCCGATGGTGCCCACATTGACATGCGGCTTCACGCGTTCGTATGTTTTCTTGGCCATCTTATCCTCCTTTTATCTCAAAGCCCACAACCAGATTCGAACTGGTGACCCCGTTCTTACCAAGAACGTGCTCTACCTACTGAGCTATGTGGGCGCCCTCTGCTCTGTACTGGAGGGGGTAGGATTCGAACCCACGTAGCCCGCATGGGCGGCAGATTTACAGTCTGCTCCGATTGACCGCTCCGGCACCCCTCCGCGCCAAAAGCTTATCATATAACGCTCCGAAAACATAGCCCGAGAGGGGATTCGAACCCACCAACCTACCGATTACAAGTCGGTTGCTCTACCATTGCGCTACTCGGGCAACCTTAGCCAATTTTGTGGCTCAATAGTATAAATAAGAGCACATTCGTTGTCAACCGAACCGTCACCACAACTCGCACGCAGGATGCACAATCGCGCCGCGGGCAACCGGATCATCACCGATCCCGGCCAGACAACGGGGCTCTGCCCGACCGGCCTCCAGATCCGGTCGGCCGAATCCTCGAGTCGACAGAATCCCACTCTTCAAAGCGCGTCGCCGCACTCAGCCGCACATCGAGATATCAGCCGTGAGACAACCGGGGTCCGGGCACTCCGATCGAAAGACCCGCTATCGCCAACCTGTCGGGAGCTGCATGTTGCATTGACCAGACCGATCATGTTACATTATACAGGTTTTACCGACAGATATCAGTCGACGTAACTATGAACAGCTATGACTAATAACGTCTTGTTGAAACAGCTACTGGAATCAGGTGCTCACTTCGGTCATCATACGAGCTACTGGAATCCCAAGGCGAAGAAATACATCTTCACCCAGCGCAATGGTATTCACATCATCGACCTCGAGCAGACGGTTAGTCTGCTAGAGAGAGCCTGTGCCTACGCTCAGGATCTTGCTGCCCGAGGACAGAGCATTCTTCTTGTCGGCACCAAGAAACAGGCCCAGCAGACCATAGAAGAAGAAGCCGCCAGATGCGGCATGAGCTACGTCAACCAGAGGTGGTTGGGCGGTATGCTGACCAACTTCACAGTCATACAGGCCCGCATCGATCACCTGGTTCGGCTGGAGAACAGCAGAGACAAAGGTGAACTGGACCTCTTACCCAAGAAAGAACGGGTGAAGATAGAGAAGGAGATCTTCCACCTCAACACCCAGATGGGTGGGTTCAAGGAGATGACCACGCTTCCCAGCGCCCTGTTCATCGCCGATCCGATCAAGGACCATATAGCCCTGAACGAAGCAAGGAAGTTGGGCATACCTGTGATTGCTATCGTGGATACCAACTGCAATCCCGAGGGTATCGACTACCCGATTCCCGCGAATGATGACGCTGTGAAGGCCATAAGACTGATCTGCAGCAAGATAGCCGATGCCATTGTTGAAGGCAAGGCCGAGGCATTCTCTGGAGAGGCAGTCACCGCCAAGCTGGCAGGCGAGGAAGATCGCGGACAGGAGATCGACACCCTTGGTTCTTATACCTTCGGGCCTGATGAACCAGATAAGCCTGAAGAGCCGGAGTCGGTGGAAGAGACAAAGGAACCAGAAGGAGAAGTTTCACCTACATGAAAGTATCAGTCCAGTCAGTTAGAGAGTTAAGAGACAGGACCAATGCCGGAGTACTCGACTGCAATCGCGCCCTGATTGAAGTAGGCGGAGACATAGAGAAGGCGATCGAGATACTCAGACGGCGGGGGATGGCCACTGCTGAGAAGAGGAAGGACGCTGTCGCAGCACAGGGCATTGTGGAATCATATATCCATCATACCAAGCACATAGGAGCCTTGGTGGAACTGAACTGCGAAACGGATTTCGTGGCTCACACCGATGAGTTCAAGGAACTGGCTCGCAACCTGGCTATGCAGGTCGCCGCTACGTCACCATACTTCATCACCAGTGAGGACATGCCCCCCGAGGCGGGATTCGACCCTCAGGTTGTATGCCTCCTTAGCCAGCCCTACATCAGGGAACCCGGCAAGACCGTGAAAGATGTTGTTACCGAAACCATTGCCAAAGTGGGTGAGAACATAAAGATACGCAGATTCGCCAGGTTCGAGCTTGGTGTCCAAGGCTAGGCCATTGTGGATGAACTACTCGCTGAGCTAAACAGCAGAATGCAGAAGGCCGTAGACGGCCTGGCCAGGGAGCTAGCCACCATACGGGCCGGACGCGCTACTCCAGCTTTGCTCGACAACGTGGTCGTTGACTACCACGGGTCGCCTGTACCTCTCTATCAGCTTGCTACAATGTCCACTCCCGAGGCAAATCTGATTGTCGTTCAGCCATGGGACCGCGCATCACTGCGCGACATCGAGAGAGCCATCCTTGCAGCCAACATCGGCCTTAACCCTGCCAATGATGGCAGCCTGATTCGTGTGATCATCCCGCCCCTCAGTGAGGAACGGCGCATCGAGTTGGTAAAGCTGGTCTCCAGAAAGGTTGAGGAACGACGTATTGCCATACGCAACGTAAGAAGGGACGGCATCGACAAACTGAGAGAGATGGAGAGAGCTAAGGAGATCTCGCAGGACGATCTTAAGAGCAACACCAAGAAGATCGACCAGCTAACAGAGGCGACTGTGGATAGGGTGAACGAATTGGGGGAGAGCAAGGAGAGAGAGATCCGCGAGATCTAGATCACCGGACGACAGGTCGGCAGATAGCCCATCGCCTACTTTCATACGCAGAGGAAGACCATACACAGCCAGCGTGCCTCAACCCCGCCAACATGAATCGAAAAGACCCTTCCTTCGTTAGTTGACAGGTTCAATGTTCTGCACGGATGTGGTATCGAAAGGAGGTTGATCATGCTGAGAGTTGCTTCGACTATTCTCATTGTTGTGGCGCTGTCCTCTCTGGTTATTGGTGTTGTCTATGTCGCAAGGGGCACTTTGATGGGGTATCACGAGGAGTTCATCGGGATGACCATCGATGATATCGCCAGCATCAGCCCCGAGTTGGCGAATCTGGCTAAGGTCTTCATCAGGCTGGCCGGGACCCTCTTCATTGGCGTCGGAGTCTCGTTGATTGCCATAATCCACTACGGCATAAGACAGGCCAGAAGGTGGGCCTGGTGGACCGCGCTGATCGCCATGGGGGTTGTGAACGTGCCTCTGGTAGCCATCACTCAACCGGTCGGAGGCTTTCCCTGGATGCTGGCAATAGCTATGCTCACATTGTTCGTCGCAGGCATCGCTCTGGCCGCCAGAGATGTGTTCGCTAAGCCCCACCGGGCTGCTTGACCGCTGCTGCCGGCATTCATCGCACTGCTCCTGCCAGCAGCCTGTGACACCACGTTCCTCCACAACTAAAGCGGTGCTCCGATCATGACCACCGGCCACTCAAAAGCTGTTACAATACAGCAATGCTGAAGCACAGAGTCATCACCGCCATCTTGGGCGTTCCCGTCATCTTGCTCGCAATCTGGTTCGGTGCTCCGTGGTTCACTCTTCTGATAGCAGCGGCTGCATTGGCCGGCACCTACGAGTTCTATCGTATGACCCGGCTTGACATGAGAGAGCCGCTGTTCCATCTGGGATTGCTGTGGACACTGGCGCTCGTTCTTGCGCCCCACTATGCACACAGGGATCCGGGTGTTCTCCCCATAGTTATCACCGCCGCCTTGCTCATATCGCTCATCCTTCTGCTTCGCAGCCCATCACGAGAAGATTCCTTCCGCAAATGGGCATGGATGATTGTCGGTGCTCTATACGTGGGCTGGATGCTCAGCTACTGGCTCAGCTTACGCGGAGTGGACGACGGCCGCAACTGGGTCTACATCGCCATGCTCACGGTTTTTGCGAATGACTCGGGCGCCTTCTTTGTTGGCAGAGCACTGGGCAGACACAAGCTCGCTCCCGCCATAAGCCCGGCCAAGACCTGGGAGGGAGCGATAGGAGGTCTGAGTTGCGCGATTCTCGGTGCCGTGGTAACAGCAGTCGTTCTCAGCCTCGTATCTACATACACCTTTGCATACTGGCAGATCATCGTTCTGGGACTCATCGTCAGCCTCTTCGCTCAGCTTGGCGACCTTGTCGAGTCTCTGCTCAAACGTAACACGGGTGCAAAGGAGTCCGGCAGACTGCTGCCCGGACACGGCGGTATCCTCGACCGTTTCGACAGCATCATCTTCGTAGGGGCAGTGGTATACTACTACGTGATATGGATAATATGAAGAGGGTGGCCATCCTGGGCTCGACCGGATCCATTGGGCAGCAGTCGCTGGATGTGATCCGCGCAATGCCCGATGCAGTGCATGTAGTGGCACTCGCAGGTGGCAAGAACCTCGATCTGCTGAAACGTCAGATAAGGGAGTTCCGACCCGGGCTCTTCTCATCATCGGTCAAGACCGATAGCCATGAAGGGAGCGAGTTCGCATCGATGGAGGAGATTGCCGGTCATCCCGACGTCGACTTTGTGATCGTTGCCACATCAGGTAAGGCAGGGCTGCGTCCTACCCTCGCCGCTCTAAGGGCAGGCAAGACCGTTGCCATCGCCAGCAAAGAAGTGCTGGTAATGGCCGGCGAGGTTGTTGTTCGGGAGGCCGACCGTAATCAAGGCCGAATCCTCCCCATTGACAGCGAGCACAGTGCCATCTGGCAATGCTTGCAGGGCGAACAGAGCGAGCCGAGACGGATCATCCTGACTGCCTCTGGTGGCCCCTTCTATCGGTATTCCACCCCTCAGCTCGATGAGATCACTCCCGAGCAGGCTCTCCGCCATCCGGTATGGAGGATGGGTAAGAAGGTCACCGTCGACTCTGCAACACTGATGAATAAAGGACTGGAGGTTATCGAAGCCCATTGGCTTTTCTCTATTCCTTTTGATAGTATTCAAATACTCATCCATCCCCAATCTGTCGTGCATTCCATGGTCGAGTTTACGGACGGTTCCCTTAAAGCTCAGCTAGGACCACCAGATATGAGGCTCCCCATTCAGTATGCCCTCTCCTATCCGGATAGGTGGCCCAATCCCGACTTCCCGCGCCTTGACTGGAGCAAGGTCTGTGATCTGAACTTCGAGCCCGTGGACTACAGTGGATTCCCCTGCCTGAACTCTGCGATAGAGGCAGGGAAAGCTGGCGGCACCTATCCGGCAGTACTATGCGCTGCCGATGAGGTTGCTGTAGACCTCTTCCTCAGTCACAGGATCGGCTTTACTGACATCGCAAGGATAGTGCAGGAGACACTACAACAGCACCATAGCATCTCGCAACCGTCGATCAAGCAGATACTCGATGCTGACGAATGGGCCAGGGAATGCGCATTGCACTCCTCGCTCGGTCGCACGGCGGAGCGGGAGCGACCGCGGGATTCTGGGATAGGAAACTAACAGATGAGTATCGTCATCATCATCGTGGTTTTCATCGCCGCCCTGTTCCTGGCGCTCTGCCTTCACGAGTTAGGGCACTTCATTGCCGCCAGGCGCGCAGGTGTCAAAGTGGAAGAGTTCGGAATAGGGCTTCCACCCCGCATCTTCGGCATCAAACGGGGTGAGACCACATACTCGATCAACGCCTTACCCGTGGGAGCCTTCGTCAGGACTGCCGGCGAGGATGACCCGACCGTGCCCCGAAGCCTGGCCGGAAAGAGCCCGTTTGCCAGGCTCGGAGTCTACGTCGCCGGCCCGGTTGGCAATTTCCTCCTGGCGTTCATTCTCCTCAGCGCCTTCTATGCGCTTCCCTACTCGGTCATCTCCAGCGACGGACTCGTAGTCTACTCTGTGGTGAAGGATTCTCCTGCCTTCGAAGCCGGCATAGATCCCGGAGACGTGATCCTCGAGGTAGCAGGCCGACCGGTCCGCAGACTGGGCGACATCCCCACCATATTGCTCGGAAGAGACGAAGATGAAGTAGCCGTTCGCCTTCTGAGAAACGAACACGAAGAAGAGATCAGACTGGTGCCGGAAATCGAACCGGAATCGCAACGGCCGGTGATCGGCGTATACCTCTGGTGGAACATGGTGGACCACGTAGACGTGAACTCCCCGTCCTATGAAGCAGACATCAGGCCCCGTGACGCGATCTACACCGTAAACGGACAGGTTGCGTACGGTGCCGAGGCAGTTTCCACCGCCCTCCGTGCCACTGAAGCAGGCGATGAGATCAGGGTTGTCCTTCTCAGGGACGGGAAGACGATGTCGGCCTCGCTGACAAACCTGAACTACGAGAGCCTGCCCGGTGTTGACATGCGGTGGGTGGATACCCGTTTCGACGAAGAGAGGCTTCCTGTATGGCGCGCCGTCCTGGAAGGGGCCGGCTTCGTCATCCGCATGCCGGCGTTCATAGTCGAGGCCATACCGCTCATCAGACAGTCACCCGGTACGGCGCTGGTGGGGCCGATCGGCGCGGGGCAGCTCATGGTGGAGGTAGTGGGGACATATGGCTTCAGTAACGCTCTGTTCATGGCCGGCTTGATAAGCCTCGGCATAGGAATATTCAACCTTCTCCCCATTCCCCCTCTGGACGGAGGAGGAATGCTCATAGCCTTCATTGAATGGGTCAGGCGCGGAAAGCGTCTCTCGCCCCGGGCAGCACGTTTGGCCCATACCGTGGGCCTTACGCTCATCATCGCCCTCGTGATCTATGTGTTCTCCTCCGACATTCTGCGTCTGATCCGTGGCGAGCCCATTCTATGAAACGTCGAACCTCAGTAGCGATAAGAGTAGGCAGGGTATGCATTGGCGGCGACGCTCCCGTCGCAGTGCAATCCATGACCAAGACGGACACGCGCGATATCCCGGCCAGCATAGACCAGATCATGCAGCTTCAGGACTGCGGCTGTGAGCTGGTGCGGCTGGCCGTTCCGGACAGCGATGCAGCTCAGAGCCTGGCAAGCATTAAGAGGAGCGTTTCACTGCCCATTATCGCCGACATTCATTTCGACTACCGCCTCGCGCTGACAGCGCTGGAGTCGGGCGTCGACGGACTGCGACTCAACCCCGGCAACATACGAGACAGGGATCAGATCGCCACGGTTGTGAACGCCGCGAAACACAGAGAGGTGCCAATTCGTATCGGAGTCAACGCCGGCAGTATACCTTCCGGCTTTCAGCCGCAAGCTCCTGCCGTTGAGCGTATGGTCAACATGGCGTTGGAGCAGATCAGGCTCATGGAGGCACTGGATTTTGGCTTGATCAAGGTCTCTCTAAAGGCCTTCGATGTACCCTCCACCATTCAGGCCTATCAGATGATCGCAGGAAAGACGCCCTATCCTCTTCACCTGGGCATCACCGAGGCCGGGCTTCCGCGGACTGGCGCCATACGAAGCGCTGTAGGCATCGGGACACTCCTATATCAGGGGATCGGTGACACCATCCGTGTCTCCCTCAGCGCTCATCCCTGCGAAGAAGTATTCGTTGGCTACGAAATCCTGAAGAGCCTGGGGCTGCGTCAGCGAGGCCCGACTCTGATAAGCTGCCCTTCCTGCGGACGGGCTGAGGTTGATATCATCGCCCTGGCTGAAGCAGTGAGCAAGCACATGGAGAAGATACGTGCACCTATCAAGGTCGCCGTCATGGGTTGTGTTGTCAACGGCCCCGGCGAAGCCAGAGACGCCGATGTCGGCATTGCCTGTGGCAGAGGGAAGGGTGCCATATTTAGAAAGGGAAAGGTGGTCGGGACTGCGAACGAGCCGGACATCATTCAGGCCCTCATGACAGAGGTACGCAAATTGGACACCCGGGGAGTGGAGAAAGGACACGAATAATGCGCTTCTCAAAGCTATTCGGCAAGACATTGCGACAGGCTCCCGCTGAGGCGGAGAGCATGAGTCACCGGCTGCTGCTAAGGACGGGGATGATCGCCCAGGAGGCTGCCGGGATATACTCCTACCTACCGCTAGGTTGGCGGGTTCTCAGGAAGATAGAAGGGTTGATCAGGGAGGAACTGGACCGCGTCGGCGGACAGGAACTTCTGTTGCCTGTGTTACAGCCTATCGAGTTCTGGCAGCAGTCGGGGCGCGACGTCTCGTTCGGCAAGTCGCTCTTCACGTTGACCGACCGGAGGGAGCGCACGCTGGCGCTGGGCCCCACACATGAGGAGGTCATTGCCGACCTCGTTCGCCGCCACGTGCAGAGCTACCGGGACCTTCCTCAACTCCTCTACCAGATACAGACCAAGCTTCGCGACGAGCCTCGACCACGGGGCGGACTGCTGAGAGTGCGCGAGTTCATAATGAAGGACCTTTACAGCCTTGACGTCGACGAAGCAGGTCTTGACGAAAGCTACCGGAAGGTAAGCGAGGCATACCTGAGTATCTATGACCGGCTCGGATTGCCGGTCTTGATGATAGAGGCGGACAGCGGTGCCATAGGAGGCAAGGAGTCTCATGAGTTCATGGTTATCAGCGAGACAGGCGAGGACGATATCATACGGTGCTCCCGCTGTAGCTATGCTGCCAACGCAGAGAAGGCCGGGTTCAACAAGGCAGCATCTGATGTCACCCCCGCCGGGAGCGGGTCAGGGAACAGCCCCGGCACGGACGCGCTTCCACCTTTGGAGGAGATCGCCACGCCTCAGGCCAGGACGATTCAGCAGGTTGCTGATCTCCTGGGAGTGCCCACGAGCCATACCCTGAAGGCGGTGTTCTATATCATCGACGGGGAATTCGTCTTCGTGATTATCCGCGGCGATCTCGACATAAACGAGATCAAACTGGCAAACGCTGTGAAGTGCTCCGATCTCCGGTTGGCCACAGAGGATGAGGTGTGCAGGAGAGGGCTGCCCCCAGGCTTTGCCTCGCCTCTAAGGATAGAAGGAGTCCGCCTCGTCGCCGATGATTCCGTCACCTCCGGCACCAGCTTCATCGCCGGCGCTAACAAGCCCGGGTACCACCTCAGGAACGTCAGCTATCCCAGGGACTTCCGGGCTGACCTGGTCGCTGACATCGCCCTGGCACGCCCTGGCCACATATGTCCCCTCTGCGTGGGAGAACTCTCATCAACCAGAGGCATCGAAGTCGGACATGCCTTCAAGCTCGGCATCTTCATCAGTGAAAGGTTCGGAGCATCCTTCCTGGACGGAGATGGAGAGTCAAGGCCGGTCGTCATGGGTTCCTACGGCATCGGACTGGGACGATTGCTGGCCGCCATAGTCGAACACAGCCATGACGAGAAGGGCATAGTCTGGCCTCTCTCGATCGCCCCGTACCAGGTCCATCTCTGCGCCTTGTACTCGGACAAACCGGAAACCGTCGCTGCAGCAGACGAGATCTACGAGACACTGCAGAGGGAGGGCTTTGAGGTTCTCCTCGATGACCGTGACGAGTCGCCCGGTGTCAAGTTCAACGACGCCGACCTTCTGGGAATGCCGATACGATTGATCCTATCCCCCCGCACTCTGCAGAGTCGCAGCATTGAGGTCAAGCGGCGGACCGAGAAGGAAGCCCAACTCCTTTCTATCGATGATCTGGCGGTGCAGATAAGGAAGTTACTGAACAAAGAAGACTCTCGGCCTTAGTAGGGTTAGTCTCACTGGACAGGACAGTGGGCTGCACAGGAGCTCTTTCCCGATGATTCGCATCACTTTGAAGCCCAACCCTTCGCCCGCCAAGTCAGGCTCGCAGAACGGCGCCGACCTCCTGCTCTAACCGACCGATCATCTGCTCCTGTATCCTGTCTGCCTCCTCATCAGTCAGTGTACGGGTCGGCGACTGGTAGATGATCCGTATGGCGAATGATTTCTTCCCCGCCGGGACCTGTTCTCCCCGATAGAGGTCGAAGAGAGTAGCCTCCGTTACCAGAGGTAATCCGCGGACAATGCTTTCCACCCTCTGATAGCTCACCTCTTCATCCAGCACTAACGCGATGTCGCGGGTCACGCCCGGAAACCGCGCAAAAGGCCGGTACTGTCCTGTCCCGGCATTCAGGCGCAGCAGCTTATCCATATCCAACTCCATCAGGCACACGACACCGGCCAGGTCGAACGACTGTGCGACCCCGGGATGAAGCTCACCGACAACCCCTATCCTATCATCGCCGACAAGCACGTCGGCCCCCCTGCCCGGAAACATCGTCTCATCATTGCTGACCCCAAAACTCGCCTCTATCCCGCACCGGGCAAGAACTGTCTCCAATCTCCCCTTGGCATCGAAAAAGTCGCTCGTCTCCCCTCGCTCGTGCCACGAAGGCTCGGTTCTCAGGCCGCTGAGCACAGCACACAGCATCTCCTCCTCACTGGGTAGCCCCTTATC
>JBLRXG010000012.1:0-9716 GCA_047920855.1 Dehalococcoidia bacterium
GCTGAGATGAAGGAACTGGACAGCCGTGCCACCGCGGAGTTCGGGATTCCGCAGGAACTGCTGATGGAGAATGCCGGTCAGGCGGTGTATTCGGTCATATCTCAGGAATTGGGAGTGAAGGGCAACAGGTTCGTCGTCCTCTGCGGAGGTGGCAACAACGGTGGAGACGGGCTGGTCGTTGCCAGGAAGATCCATTCTGCCGGTGGTGAGGTCAAGGTGTTTCTGCTTGATGACGAAAGCAAGTTTCGGGGGGCGGCAAGAAAGAACTTCGAGATAGTGTCGAGGATGCCAATCGAGATCGCCAGGGTCAGTTCGGTTGATTCGGTCGTACTCGACGTTATCGAGGCCGACGGTGTTGTGGACGCGATGCTGGGCACCGGGCTTGTCAGGCAGGTGGATGGCATATACAGAGAGGTTATCGATCTGGTGAACGAGAGCCTGGCTGAGGTGTTCGCAGTCGATATCCCTTCAGGGATAAACGGTGATACCGGGAAGGTCATGGGTACAGCAGTACTGGCGGACTACACCATCACGTTCGGGCTGCCCAAGCGGGGGAATCTGCTGTATCCGGGCTATGACCACTGCGGCGAATTGTACGTCTCGCACATATCGTTCCCCCCCCTGCTATACGGGTCCGATGCCATAGAGGTGGAGATCAATGCTCCGATAAGGCTGCCCGGAAGAGCGGGTGATACCCATAAGGGTAGTTATGGGAAGGTGCTCTTCATCGCCGGTTCTCCTCGCTATCTGGGGGCGCCGTATTTCTCGGCGTTGTCCTTCTTGAAGGCCGGTGGGGGCCTCTCTTACCTGGCAGCACCGAAGTCCGTTTCATCTCTCATAGCAGGCAAGGGTGGTGAAGTCGTTGTGCTTCCTCAGAGAGAGACCCCTTCAGGCAGCATAGCGCTAGAGAACAGGGTCGAGCTTATCGAGTTCTCCAGAATGGTGGACATGGTGGTCATCGGGCCCGGGCTGTCCGTTGACGAAGAGACGCAAGAACTGGTGAGGGAACTGGTGCCCGGCATCGACAAGCCTCTGCTCATAGATGGGGACGGCATCACGGCTATAGCAGAGGATTTGGCGGTAGTAAGAGACAGGAAGGCGCAGACGATACTCACACCTCACCCCGGTGAGATGTCGAGGATCACCAGGATGGCTATGGCAGAGACCGACGGGGACAGGATAGGTGTCGTGCAGAGGATGGCCAGAGAACTCAAATCCACGATCGTCTTGAAGGGGGCCCATTCGCTTATCGGCTATCCCAACGGGACCGTGTTCATCAACCTGAGCGGCAATCCCGGGATGGCCACCGCCGGCAGTGGGGATGTCCTTACGGGCACAATCGCGGCCATGTTCGGCCTGGGGCTGTCGATGGAAGATGCGGTGAGAACGGGCGTCTTCATTCACGGGTTTGCGGGTGATGTTGCTGCAGTTGACAACGGAGAGGACGGAATGACGGCGCAGGACATACTGGACTCGCTCCCCGAAGCGGTGAAGCTGTACAGGGACAATTTCGTTGAGATCTCCGAGAATCTCTACGAGAGCGTCTTTGTAGTGTGAGCAGAGGATAGGATGATGACGGCAATACTACCGGTAATACTAGTAGCGATGTATATCGCGGCTATTGCGGCGGCCTACGCCGGCATTATTGTCGCTCTGATTCTGATTCTTGCAAGGGCAGGAGTGTCTAAGAGGCTGGTGCTCTTCGCCGGGTTCGTCGTGTTTGGCATCCTGTCAGGGGTGCTAGCAGTGCTGGGCGTCCCGGGAGAGACGGCACTCGTCATGAACCCGGGCGTGCTCTGGGGTGAAGCGGTGTACATCTTCTCCTTGAGACTCATCGGCGATCCTCATTCGGCCTTCGCTCACTATACGATACCATGGGTGTTGCGGACTCCCCAGGTCTTTCTTCTGACCTCAACGGCAGCGTGGGGCTTGATAGGAGCCCTTGCCCAGACGGTATACAACCGGAGGAAAAGGCCTCCGGTCACAAAAGGCCTCGCCACACGGATCATGATGCTCTCGTTGCTGGGCTGCCTGGCCGTGTGCACAGTTGTCTTCTACGTCATGGATAAAGAGCATGCTAGGTCGCTGGAGCCGAGCGCAGTCCCTGTCGTGCGTGTAGGCGACCCCAGGGTTCCCGAGTGGGGGACTATCACCGCCTACGAGGTTGAACGTCTTTATCTGTCTCACAATACCGTCTTGGTTGGGCAGCACCTCTACGTGACGGGTTGGGTGAAGAATACAGGAGCAAGCCGAGGAATCGTAGGGGTGGAGTTGCGGGTGGACGGCAGAGCACTGAGCTCCCAGAGGACGGCGCTGTCGCCCTCAGAGAGTAAGCCCGTGAGGTTCGCCGTCATGGTGCCCGCAGAGGGCATCTATACCGTTGCCCTGGACGGCTTGAGCGCAGACTTCACAGTTAACAGGCCGCCTAAGATGGTTACCGAGGAGGAAAGCAGGCAGATTGCTGTACGTTACTTGATGAGTAGCCCTACCTTCCTCTTCGACGGCATCGAAGGCAACATCAGGCTTATAAGCTCCCGTGCCCTAGGGAACGACGCTGCACGGTGGGAGTTCGTCCATGAGTTTGAGTGTGTTCATCCCGGGTATGGCGACAGATCCGGACAGACACTGCCTCATGTAGTAACTGCCCACACTGCAAGGATAGTGGTGAGGAGGGGAGCAGTCGTTGCCGCTGTTATTGACGGGACATGGGACATAATGCTCCAGGAGTGGTACGGGAACGACAATGCGGAGGTGGGACCGAGATGAAGGCGATGGTGCTAGAGAAGGCCTCCCCGGTGGAAGAGAGGCCCTTGAAACTGATGGATATGCCTGACCCTGTCGCAGGCCCGGGTCAGATCCGGGTCAGTGTCCATGGCTGCGGGGTCTGTCACACTGAGATCGACGAGATCGAAGGCAGGCTTACGCCCTCCAGATATCCCATAGTTCTCGGGCATGAGGTCGTGGGCAGGGTGGACAGCCTGGGGCCCGGAGTGCAGAGGTTCAGAGAGGGCGACAGAGTGGGAATATCCTGGATCAACTGGGCCTGCGGTCGTTGTTCCTTCTGTATGAGTGGTGTGGAAAACCTGTGCGAGGCTGCAAGATGGACCGGAAAGGATACCGACGGCGGCTATGCTGAGCGCACCGTAGTATCCGAAGACTTCGCATATCCGATTCCCGAGAGGTTCAGCGATATCGAGGCCGCTCCCCTTCTCTGTGCGGGCGTGATCGGCTATCGAGCGCTGAGTCGCTCAGGATTGGCGGATGGCGGCGTGCTGGGTCTGTATGGCTTCGGAGCCTCTGCCCACATCGTCATCCAGATTGCCAGGTACCGGTATCCTAACGGCAAGGTGTTCGTCTTCAGCAGGCGTAACCAGGAAGAACATCGTGAGCTGGCCACCAGGTTGGGAGCGGACTGGATCGGTGCCACTAACGACACTCCGCCTGAGAAACTTGATTGCGCGATTGACTTCACACCGGTGGGTGAGCCGGTGGGTCATGCCCTGCGAAACCTCCGGGAAGGCGGTAGATTGGTGATCAACGCCATCCGTAAGCGCACGCCCATTCCGGAACTGGATTATGCGCAGCACCTCTGGCACGAGAAGGAACTGACGAGCGTGGCCAATGTGACCAGGCGGGATGCAGAGGAGTTCCTCCCGTTGGCTGCCGAGATTCCCATCGTTCCTGTAGTACAGGAGTTCGCGTTGGTGGAGGCGAACGAAGCCCTGGTTCTGCTCAAGGAGGGGCGAGTGAGGGGTGCAGCTGTGCTCAGGGTGACAGGCGGGAGATGAGATCCTTAGTTATCTGTCTTGACAGTTCCGTGGCGATGGTTATACCCTATGCCCGGGCCGAGCCAGTCCTAAAGATTGCCCTTCTGTGAAGGCATTGGCTGCCCATCACATCCAGGGAGCCTCATCATATGCTTGGGTCTGTGCTTATCGCAAACCGCGGGGAGATCGCCCGACGCGTGATCAGAACTGCCAGGCGATTGGGAATCGAGACGATAGCCATATGCTCCGACATAGACAGGTCATCTTTGTTTGCTCAAGAAGCAGATAGGGTGATAGCCATTGGCGAGGCCAGGCCGAGAGACAGCTATCTCAACATCGATGCGATCATCGCTGCGGCCAAAGAGGCGGGAGCCTGTGCCGTTCATCCCGGATACGGCTTCCTGGCAGAAAGATGGGAATTAGCCCGAAGGTGTGAGAGCGAGGGGCTTACGTTCATCGGTCCCAGATCTGACGTGATTCATAGAATGGGAGACAAGTCCCGTTCTCGAGAGATCGCTGCCGGTCTGGGCATACCGATCCCGCCGGGGAGTCCGGTATTGAGCGACCTGCAGTCAGCCGGACAGTGGGTGTCACGCCTTTCCCTGCCCGTGATCTTCAAGGCATCTGCCGGTGGTGGTGGGATCGGCATGATGATGGTGGAGAGGACGGAAGAGGTGGAAGAGGCCTTCGACACGGCGACGAACCGGGCCAAGATTGCCTTTGGTGATGAGAGGGTGTATGTTGAGAAGTACCTGGAGTCACCACACCACATCGAGATCCAGATCCTGGGGGAGGAAGGCGGCAATGTTATCACCTTTCCGGAAAGGGAGTGCTCGGTGCAGAGACGGCACCAGAAGGTAATCGAGGAGTCGCCGTCTCCGTTTACCACCCCAGCACTGAGACAGGGACTCAGGCAGGCCGCCAGGCGCCTCGCTCAGGAGATCGGCTACACAAATGCCGGAACTGTGGAGTTCGTCGTCGACAATGACCGGAACTTCTACTTCCTGGAGATAAATACGAGGCTCCAGGTGGAACACCCGGTAACCGAGATGATAACCGGTGTGGACCTGGTCGAGCAGCAGTTCAGAATAGCGTCGGGAGAGCCTCTGGCCCTTACCGAACAGGGCACAGAATGGAGAGGATGGGCCATAGAGTCGCGCATATACGCCGAGGATCCTGAGAGCTTCTACCCTTCGCCGGGCAAGCTGGAGTCATACACCGAGCCCTGTGGCGAGGGGATACGGGTGGACGGGGGATACCGGGCAGGAGATACCGTAAGCCAGTTCTACGACCCGTTAGTTGCCAAACTCGTTGCCTGCGGCAGTGACCGCGACGATGCCGTACTGAGGATGCGGCGCGCCCTGGAAGAGTATCGGATCACCGGTATCAAGAACAATCTTCCCTTTCTTAGAAAGGCGTTAGACTCTGAGGCATTCAGGGCCGGTGAGTATGATACTCATTTCATATCGAAGCTAAAGGAGGGAAAAGATGGGTGACAGGATGAGAGAAGAGGTCGAGAAGCTGGCAGGCCTCCGGGAAGAGATAAGTCAGATGGGAGGCGAGGAGGCTGTAGCAAAGCACCACGGAAAAGGAAAACTGACTGCCAGGGAGAGGCTTGCCCTGCTCATTGAGGAAGGCACATTTGTGGAGGTGGGGATGCTGGGCAGCGAGTTCGGTGTCGACAAGCTCGTGCCTGCGGACGGTGTCATCACCGGATACGGCGAGCTGAATGACGGTGTTCGCACCAGAGACGTAGCGGTTGCAGCTTACGATTTCACGGTGAGGGGAGGCTCCATGGGAGCCGTCAATGAAACTAAGGTGACGCGGCTCAGGGAGATCGCCCTCAAGCAACGGATCCCGATGATATGGCTGAACGACTCGGGAGGGGCCAGGGTTAGCGGTGGCGGTCTTAGTGGAGAACGCGTTGCTTTGTTCGCCGACTCCGGCTATCTCTTCAAGGAGGAGTCGCTGATGTCAGGGGTTATCCCGCTGATAGCAGCCATGATGGGCCCCGGTTACGCAGGCACCGCCTATATACCGGGACTCTCAGACTTCGTGCCCATGGTCAAGGGCACGAGTTTCATGGGTCTGGGAGGGCCGGCGCTTGTGCAATCGGTGATCCGCGAGAAACTGACCGAGGACGAACTGGGAGGCTCAAAGGTGCACTGCGAGATCAGTGGCTGTGGCGATCTGGAGGTGGAATCCGATGAGGAGTGCATAAGGGCGATCAAAGAGTATATCTCGTTCTTTCCTCAGCATTGCGACGAGAAGCCGCGGCGGAAGGAGTGGTCTGGGGACCCGATGGCCCTGATCGATGACGGGATCCTGAAGGTCATCCCGGACAATCCGAGAGAGGCCTATGACATGCACGACCTGATCAGGTACATCGCGGACGATGGCTATTTCTTCGAGATGAAACCCAAATGGGGCAGGAATATCATCGTCGGGTTCGGCCGCATAGCAGGTTACTCCATCGGCATCGTGGCCAACAACCCCATGTTCTACGGCGGTGTCATCGATATCGACGCTGCCGACAAGGCGGCCCGCTTCATCTGGCTTTGTGATGCCTTCAACATCCCCCTCCTCTTTCTTTCCGACGTGCCCGGCTTCATGGTCGGTTCCAAGGCGGAGAAGTCGGGCATAATCAGGCACGGAGCCAAGATGATCCATACGGTGGCTGAAGCGACCGTTCCCAAGCTGACGCTGATCGTCAGGAAGTCCTACGGCGCGGGGTACTACGCGATGTGCGGAAGGTCATTCGATCCGGACCTACTGATAGCCTACCCCGGTGCGGAGATCTCGGTCATGGGGCCCGAGGGCATGGTATCGATATTCGCCAGGAAGCAGCTTGCTGAGTCGGAGAACCCGCAGGAGATGGTGGAGCGTCTTGCCGAAGAGATACGGCCTCAGATCAACATATTCAAGACCGCCAAGTTCGGCGTCATAGATGACGTGGTAGATCCGAGAGAGACGAGAAGGGTGCTCTTCAGAGCGCTTGAGTTCACCAGCGACAAGAGGATATTCAGGCATCCCAGGAAGCACGGAGTCTATCCCGTCTAAGGAGGAGACACATGTATGAGACTATAACGACCGAGCAGAAGGCCAGAGCAGGCGTGATCACACTGTCCCGGGAAGAGCGCAGGAATGCCATATCGCCGACCATGTTGACGGAGCTATTCGATGCTCTTGCGAAGTATGATGATGACCCGGAGGTCATTGTGGTAGTGTTGACCGGAGCCGGCAGCAAGGCCTTCTGCGCCGGGGCGGACTTCGCCGAGTCTATGGGTGCTACAACGAGCCTGCTTGAGCGGCATGAGCAACAGCGTAGATTTGCTGGTCTTCTCAGGGCGATCAAGGAGTTGAAGAAGCCGTTGGTAGCGCGCGTTAACGGCCATGCACTTGGCGGCGGGTTGGGATTGGCCTGTTCATGTGACATAGTAATCGCTGCGGAAGACTGCCGTTTCGGCACCCCTGAGATAAACGTCGGACTCTTCCCCTATATCATAATGGCATCTCTGCTTCGTTCCGCTACGGCACCGAGGAAGCTCCTGGAGATGATGCTGACGGGAGAAAGGCTTGACGCGAGAGAGGCACAGCAGCTTGGCCTGGCAAATCATGTCGTGTCCCGGGAGCAACTGGATGCAAAGGTGGATGAGGTCATCGGCAAGATAACCAGCAAGAGTCCTGCCACTTTAAGGCTCGGCAGGAGAGCCTTCTATACTGTGCGCGACATGGAGTATGAAAAAGCGCTGGAGTATCTGGCTTCGGTGCTGACGATCAACACGATGGCCGATGACGTGGCTGAGGGCGTTGCTGCGTTTCTGGAGAAGCGTGAACCGCAATGGAAAGGCAAGTAGACAAGCGAGAGGAGGCCGAATGGCGTCGTCAGATAAGGTGGTAATAACGGCTGCTCTGACGGGAGTGGCGGCCAACAGAGACCAGTGCAAGTCGATTCCGTATACGCCGCAGGAGATCGCCGACGAGGCGCTGAGAGCCTACAATGCGGGCGCGGCGACAGTGCATATTCACGGCAGGGAGTATGACGGAACCCCGTCCTGGAGGGTGGAGGTATTCCGCGAGATCATGCAGGAAGTCCGGAAACGCTGCCCCGTGATCATCAACTTCTCCACGGGGGCTGTCGGAGTGGATCGGGAGACCAGGATGGGACACATCCGGGAGTTGAGACCGGAGATAGCGGCACTGAACATGGGGACGATGAACTATGCCAAGTACAGCCAGAGGCGGAAGAGCTTCGTATTCTCCGTGGTCTTCCAGAATCCCTTTGATGATATAATGTTCTTCCTCGATACGATGAAGCAGAACGGTGTGAAGCCGGAATGCGAGTGTTTCGATCTCGGGCAAGCTGAGAGCATCATGCCTCTGATGGACATGGGTTTGCTTGAGAGCTTCCAGATGAGCCTGATAATGGGTGTGGTTGGAGGCATGCGTGCTACAGCAAGGAATCTGGCGCATGTGTCCACCGTGGTGCCTTCGGGAATAGCGTGGCAGGTCATAGGGCTCAGCCAGGAACAATGGCTATTGATAGCCACCGCGCTGGCTCTGGGCGGGAACATCAGAGTAGGACTTGAGGACAACTTCTACCTGTCGCCCGGGGAGATGGCTGAGGGTAATGGGCCGCTGGTTGAGAAGGCGGCAAGGATGGCACGAGATGTCGGCAGGGAACCGGCAACGGTGGAGGAAGCCCGGGCTATGCTGAAGCTCGGCTGACCGGATGCACGATCAGGCAGAGAGGATGGACGAGATTTGGCAGAGGTAACCTCCCCGATCACGGGCAGTGTCTGGAAGATCCTGGCAGAGGTCGAGGCACCGATTGAGGAAGGCCAGACCATGATGATACTCGAATCCATGAAGATGGAGATCAGGGTGAAGGCTCCCCGGAACGGGAAGGTGATTGAGATCAGGGTGCAAGAGGGGGATTCTGTACTAGAAGACGACATCGTGGCCATAGTCGAGTAGGGGGCAGTCGTACCTGCTGGCTCATTAAGGACAAGTAGATCATGGACTTCAGGTTCTCAGAAGAAGAGGAAGCATTCAGGGAAGAGGTACGCCAATGGCTCGGACAGGAGATCCCGCAGAGATGGATCGAGCTCGACCCCGGAATCTGGGAGGAGACCGAGGAATCCTGGGCGCTTGCCCGCGCATTTCAGCGCAAGCTGGGAGCGAAAGGATGGCTGGCGCCGGCGTTTCCCAGGGAGTACGGCGGGCTGGAACTGAGTCACATGAAGCGGCTGGTGCTGGCTGAAGAGCTGGCTTACAGCAGAGCCCCGGTGAGCGTGGAGGTGGAGATCACTGTCAACTGGGTAGCGCCTTCGATAATGCTCTTCGGCACTGAAGAGCAGAAGAAAGAATATGTGACAAGGATAGCGAGGGGAGAGACGATCTTCTGCATCGGATACAGCGAGCCGGATGCCGGCTCCGACCTCGCCTCGCTCAAGATGCGAGCGATCGAAGAAAGCGATTGCTACGTGATAAACGGCCAGAAGATATGGTGCAGCTACGGGCATCTGGCCGACTACTGCTGGCTGGCTGCCAGAACCGATGCCGATGCGCCAAGGCACCAGGGGATCAGCGTGTTTATCGTTGACATGAAGACGCCGGGTATCACAGTGCGTCCGCTGACGAATATCCTCAACCGGCACTCCTTCAACGAGGTGTTCTTCGACGATGTGCGCATACCAAAGGAGAACCTTGTAGGCCAGAAGAACAACGGCTGGTATCAGGTCATGATCGCCCTTGACTTCGAGCGCTCGTCCATAGGCTGGGCTGCATCCAACCGGCGTGTCATCGAGGAACTCATCGATTACGCCAGGAATACCAGGAGGAACGGAAAGCCTCTGGCCAGCGACCCGCTGGTGAGGAACCAGTTGGCGCAGCTTGTAGTGGAGAACGAAGTAGCCCGCATGATGGCATATCGCCTCGCCTGGATGT
>JBLRXG010000012.1:9726-14857 GCA_047920855.1 Dehalococcoidia bacterium
ACGAATCATCGATGTCGATGGTCTTCATCAGCGAGGCGACGCGGCGTACGGCCGATGTCGGAATGCGAATCCTCGGGCATTATGGAGAACTCGACAGAGACTCTAAATGGGCGGTCATGAATGCGCGGCTGATGCGCATGTGTCTGAGTTCGCTCTCCATTGGCGTCGGTGGTGGCTCCAATGAGATTCAGCGGAACATTATAGCAATGAGGGGGCTCGGTCTGCCCCGGAAGTAAGCAAGCGACGCTTGCGTCGATCAGCAACGAAGGTAGAGAACAGATGGATTTTGGTCTGAGTGAAGAGCAGGAGATGCTGAGGGCATCAGCCCGTGAATTTCTGCATAAGGAATGTCCCAGGCAGCTGGTGAAGCAACTCGACGAGAGCAGAGAAGGCTATTCTCCCGATCTGTGGCAAAAGATGTCTGCGCAGGGCTGGATGGGGCTTGTGTTCCCCGAGCAGTACGGCGGTGGGGGTGGGAGTTTCATTGATCTGACGGTGCTACTGGAGGAGATGGGCTACGGCATGCTGCCGGGGCCGTTCTTCTCGACGGTGGTCCTCGGTGGGCTGACTATTCTGGCAGCCGGCAACGAGGAGCAGAAGATGGCTCTCCTGCCCGACGTCGCCGGGGGCAAGATGATCCTCGCGCTGGCTCTGACTGAACCTGCCGGTCGTTACGATGCTGCGTCAGTTGTCGCCAGAGCCGTGCCCCATAATG
Organism: Dehalococcoidia bacterium; assembly: GCA_047920855.1. GTDB lineage: Bacteria > Chloroflexota > Dehalococcoidia > GIF9 > AB-539-J10 > RBG-13-51-36. Next base: position 10,442 of record JBLRXG010000012.1, read on the forward strand.
GCGGATATGTGATCAATGGCACGAAGTTGTTTGTTCACGACGCCAGCACAGCGGACCGCATGATATGCGTGGCCCGGACAAGCAAGTCGGAGAATCCCGAGGACGGCATCACCCTGTTTCTCGTGGATGCCGGTGGCCCAGGGATCAGGTGCACACCTCTCGGAACTCTGGCACGTGACGGGCAATGCGAGGTCGTCTTTGACAATGCGTACGTCTCTGAGACCGGCCTGGTGGGCGAAGCGGATAAGGGGTGGGCGACAGTGACGGACACCCTGCAAAAGGCGACGGTGGCCAAGTGCGCTGAGATGGTAGGCGGTGCTCAGGCCGTTCTGGACATGACCGTTGCCTATGCCAAGGAGAGGGTCCAGTTCGGCAGACCCATAGGTAGTTTCCAGGCCATCCAGCATTACTGCGCCGACATGGTGACCGATGTCAGCGGCTCGCGGTTTGTCACCTACAGGGCGGCCTGGAAGGTGAGCGAAGGTCTTCCCGCGGCAGCGGATGTCGCCGTGGCCAAGGCATGGACCGGTGACGCTTATGGAAGGGTCACATTGCTGGCACATCAGATATTCGGTGCGATCGGCTTCACCATGGATCATGACATACACATGTACTACAGGCGGGCAAGGGCCGGCCAGGCCGTATTCGGCGATGCCGATTTCCAGCGTTCCATCCTGGCTCAGGCACTTGGTTTCTGAAGTGTGCTGGCGTCACGGTCGGTGTTCATGATGTGCATAAGCTATTCGTGGAGGGTATGGCATGATACGAGATCTTGTGTTGAGAAATAGAAGCTACAGGAGGTTTCACCAGGAAGTTGACATAAGTCTCGCTACGCTGAAGGAACTCGTTGATCTTGCGAGGCTCTCGCCATCGGCTATGAACCTGCAGCCGCTGAAGTACATCCTCTCCTGTGATTCTGCGAAGAACTCGCTTATCTTCCCTCATCTCGGGTGGGCCGGCTATCTGAAGGACTGGGCAGGCCCGCGCGAAGGAGAGAGACCATCTGCGTACATAATCATCCTGGTGGATACTGAGATCAGCGGGTCCGGTGGCTGCGACCACGGAATAGCTGCGCAGAGCATCATGCTCGGGGCGACTGAAAGGGGCCTCGGCGGCTGCATGATGGGAAGCGCAAACAAGGAAGGGCTTCGCAAGGCACTGGACATCCCGTCACGATATGAGGCGCTGCTGGTGATCGCTCTTGGCAAGCCGAAGGAGACGGTGGTCATAGAGGAACTCGGAGGTGATGGGAGCATCAGGTACTGGCGGGACGCCGAAGGCGTACACCACGTGCCGAAGAGAGCTCTGGATGATCTGATCATCGGCTAGCTATGCCTCCAGGTGAAACGCACGGTCGGCCGACCTGTGTGGACCGGACTGTTATCCAGCAGTGTACTTTCGCCCGTGTGTCTGGTTTGCTTTCGGCAGTCGGTTGTTTTCCTCTATAATAGAGCGAACTGGGTGGGAGGTGTCCGTGGGCGTTGACCCGGAATTGTGAGGTGCTGGACCATGCTGCGGTATTACATATGGACCATCGGCTGCCAGATGAACAGGGCAGAATCTCGACGGATCGCCGGTTACCTGCAGGCTGCCGGCTATCAGCCGGCGACTCATTTTTCTGACGCCGACCTGATTGTTCTCAACACCTGCGTAGTCAGGCAAAGCGCCGAGGACAGGGTACTGGGCACACTCGGTCTGCTCAAAGGGCTAAAAAACAGACGTTCAGACATCCGTGTACTCGTCACCGGGTGTTTTGTCGGTTGCGACGATGATCTGACCGGACGGTATCCCGAGGTTGACTATTCGTTCAGGCCCGGCGATTATGACGGGTTTCTCGCCTGGGGCAAGAGGCAAGGCATATCTCTGGAGAAGGCGACCTTACCTGAGGCCGGCTCGCCATGCGCGTTCGTCCCCATAATCCAAGGCTGTGACAATTTCTGCTCGTACTGCGTTGTCCCATACAGGAGGGGCAGGGAGGTGAGTCGCCCTGTTGACGACATAGTGTGTGAGGTCCGGGGAATGGCCAGGAAGGGCACAAGAGAGGTCACCCTGCTGGGACAGAACGTTGATTCCTATGGACATGATTTGCCAGGGCAACCCGATCTTGCCGATCTGCTGGTTGAGTTGAATAGTATTGACGAGCTGGCCAGGATTCGCTTCCTGACGAATCACCCAAAGGATATCAGCCTCAAACTCATCGACACGGTAGCCTGTAGCGACAAAGTGTGTGAACACCTTCACCTGCCTGCGCAGTCGGGCGACAATGATATTCTGGAGGCGATGAGGCGCGGTTACAGCGTGGATCAGTACATCGGACTCGTCGATACGATACGCCGGAACATCCATCAGGTGTCGCTCAGCACGGACATCATCGTCGGATTCGCCGGCGAGACAGAGGAGCAGTTCGGCCACACCTATTCGCTCGTCGAGAGCTTGAGGTTTGACGTGGTTCATGTTGCAGCGTATTCGCCCCGCCCTGATACCATGGCCTCCCGCGAATACCGGGACGATGTTCCGCAGCCAATCAAGAAGGAGAGGTTTGCCAGGATCGAAGCGCTGCAGGCGGGCATAGCCAGTGGCATAAACGCCCTGCTCCGGGGCACGCTGGTCGAGGTTCTGGTCGAGGGGCAGAGGAAGGGGAAGTGGTTTGGACGCACCAGAAGTGATAAACTAGTGTTCTTTGAAGCCACCGGAGACCGGGCAGGCCGGCTGGCCGATATAATGATCGGCAGGACCAGCCCATGGTCGCTCGGGGGCGAGGTTAGCGACAAATAGCTCACGGAAGGAGGGCATATGGATTGGCTTCTAAGCGCAGGACCGATGATTCTCCTGTTGGTGGCGTTCTTCGCTGTCATGTACTTCCTTATGATCAGGCCGAGGCAGAAGCAACAGAGAGAGCAAGAGGAGATGACCAAGGAACTGAGGTCAGGCGACAGGGTGATCACGGCGGGCGGCATCTACGGGCGGATCGAGGGCGTTGATGAGGAGACTGTGCTTCTCAAGATCGAGTCAGGAGCGACGATGAGGGTTGCCAGAGCCAGCGTGATAGGCAAGCAAGGCACCACCGACGGCAGCGCCGGAGCGTTCTAAGCCCGGGGTGAGCGGCAAACGTCGGGTATAGCCGGACTGCCCTCGAGCATCGGCCTGTGCGGTGGCCGATTTTCTGCCCGGTTTTGGGGCGTGGAGCATGCTCAGGGTGTGTCACGTGTTTCCGGATGGAACTGAATACTCGATACGATAGCGTGCCGTTACTCCTGAAAGGAGCGGGCGGCGCTAAATGACCCGAACGAGACGCGGCATACTCGCAGCGGTCGGCAGCTGTGTAGCCATATTCTGGCCGGGGGCCATGATCTTTGGCTACCCCGGGGTGATGGCAGCGTACTGGCAGGATGCGTTCGGTGTCGGGCAAGGGGCTACGGGCAGTGTGCTGTTCTTCATGCTTGCCGGAGTGGGGACCTTCATGTTCGTGGTGGGGCAGTGGCAGGAGAGAACAGGCGCCAGGCCGATGGTCACCATCAGCGCCGTGGTATGCGGGCTAGCCTTGCTTGCTGCCTCTCATGCTCCCAGCATCCACTTCATATATGTCTGGGCCTTCCTGACCGGTGCGAGTTCCTGCTTCATCTATCTGCCGGGAGTGACCGTCGTCCAGCGATGGTTCTCCCATAGGAAGGGGCTGGCATCGGGGACGGTCAACCTGTTTTTCGGCATCGGGGGGGCGATCATGGCGCCGGTGTTCAGCAGCCTCCTCGCGACTATGGGTTACGAGCCTATGAACAGGCTGCTGGCCTTTCTGAATGTGGGCACAGGCATCCTGGGTGCCCTGTTCGTTGAGTCTCCGGAAAGGGCAGGTTACCCCGGGGCGCTATCGTCATCGGGTTCAACGATGGGTGTTAGCCGTCCTGACGCCGTTGAGACGCCGGCCACGGGCGAAGCCATGAAATCGAGCGGGTCAATGGAGGCGGTAACTGCGGAGTACTCAATGACTGCCAGGGAGAGCATCAGGACGCGGAGTTTCTGGTTCCTGTGGCTGACCTGGGCCCTTCAGGGTGCGGCCGGTATAGCGATGGTGACGCTTTCGATTTCCTTTGGGCGGGCCAGGGGGTTTGGCGAGTCTGCTGCCCTTCTACTCACTGCATTCAACCTGACAAACGGATTGAGCCGGATTCTCAGCGGCTTCATCTCCGACATAATAGGAAGGCACCGCACGCTGGTATCCACCTTTCTTGCCGCGGCCTGCGCTTATTTCGTGCTTCCTCATGTCGGCACCATCGGAGGGGTGGCTGTTCTGGGGGCAGTCATCGGGTTTTCTTACGGAACCCTGTTCGCCGTTTCCGCTCCGCTGGTGTCGGACTCGTTCGGACTCAAGCACTTCGGCGCCATCTTCGGCCTGGTGTTCACTGCATTCGGCTATCTATC
>JBLRXG010000013.1:0-13715 GCA_047920855.1 Dehalococcoidia bacterium
CGATGGAGGAACTGGAGAACAGGCTGACGAGCCGGCTCAGCGAATCCTGCGACGATCTGGCCTTGAGGCTACAGACGGCCCGGGAGGAAGCAGAGAGCCTACCGCTGTTCGACTATGTCGTGGTGAACCACCGCGACAGACTCGATGATGCCGTATCACAGATCGATGCCATCATCAGTGCCGAGAAATGCCGCGTTCAACAGAGGGTGGTGGAACTATAACGCAACCGGGTCGACAAGCAGACGTCTCTTTGACAATACTCCCGTATCGCTTCTACAATAGCCCTTGATATGAGCTTGCCTGAGCAGCTTCACAGGCTTCAGCAGATCGACCTCGATCTTCGCAAAAGGCAGCAGGAGTTGGATGATGTGATAGGCCGGCTGGCCGACAATAAGGCGCTTGCCACCGCGGAATCTGCATTAGAGTCAAACAAAGCGCAACTGGAAGAACTGAGGGGCAGACAGAAGACGCTGGAATGGGAACTGCAGGACCTTAACGAGAAGACAAGGCAGACTAATGCCAAGCTGTTCGGCGGCACCACAAGGAACCCGAAGGAGCTTGTCAACCTGGAGAAGGAAGCTGCGATGCTAAAGAGCCAGACAGGTCGAAGGGAAGACTCGCTGCTCGGGTTGATGGACGAGGTTGAAAACGTGGAAGGCAGGCTGAAGGCCAGCGCGGAGGAGTACGGGCGCCTGAAGGAGGAGTGGGATGTACGGCAGCAAACGCTGGGACAGAGGAAGGGCGAGATCGAGGCAGAGCTAGATGGCCTTGTTCAGACGCGTTCGGGGCTGGCTGCGCAGGTCGAATCCCAGGCCCTCGCCCTCTATGAGCGGATCAGGATGGGCAAGGAACTGGCCGTCGTCAAGGTTGAGCGCGGAAGATGCCAGGGATGCCACATCACCGTGCCCACCAGTCAATGGCAAAAGGCCAAGGCAGGCAAGATAATCCAGTGTGGCAGCTGTAACCGGATACTCTGCTCGGATTAGCCGGTATGGGAGCGAGAAGCACACTGAGAGTCTCAACACGGAGGTACTTAACCAACGTCCACCGCAGGTAACTGAGACAGGGGTCAATTCATGGCAGGCATTGTCTCATATGGCGCATACGTACCGCTGTGGCGGCTTGCTCGCGACACCATCGCCGAGGCCTGGGGAAGCGCATCAATCGGGGGCGAGAGAAGTGTCGCGAACAACGATGAGGACGCAGTCACCATGGCCATCGAGGCTGCTACCGCCTGCCTGGCCGGCCGGGAGCGTGACAGGGTGGATGCCGTGTACTTCGCTTCCACTACGTCACCATATAGGGAAAAGGAGTGCGCCACCCTTGTCGCCGCAGCGGCTGATCTAAGGACCGATATCATCACCGCCGACTTCGGCAACAGCCTGAGGGCGGGCACGGCAGCACTGAGAGCGGCACTCGACGCTGTGGCCTGCGGCTCTGCCGGCCAGGCTCTCGTGGTTGCTTCCGACTGTCGACCGGGCTATCCCCACTCGAACTACGAGCAAGCCTTCGGTGATGCCGCAGCTGCGCTGCTTATCGGCAAGGACGAAGGAGCAGAGGTCACAGTCGACAGCCGATACTCGCTGTCCAACGAACTCTACGATGTTTGGAGACTCGACAAAGATACCTACGTCCAGTCCTGGGAAGAGCGCTTCATCATCGAGCACGGGTATATGGAGAACATGGAGAGAGCCGTCTCAGTTCTCATGCAGAGGCAAGGTCTCCGCTCACAGGACATTACGAGGGCAGTGTTCTACGCCCCCACAGCAAGGGCACACCAGGGGCTGGCCCGCCGCCTCGGGCTTGATCCGAACACGCAGCTTCAGGATCTGCTGATCTCGCAGGTTGGCATTACAGGCTGCGCTCACACCCTACTCATGCTCGTCGCTGCTCTTGAGAAAGCCAAGGGAGGCGACAGTATCCTGATAGCCAGCTACGGTAGCGGATGCGACGCCTTCTTGCTCAAGGTTACGGACGATAACGGCACCGGGAACCAGGGGGAGAGAGGTGTAGAACGGTGGGTCAAGTCGAAGAGGCAACTCCCTACCTACGCCAGATATTTGAGCTACCGGGGACTCCTTGAGCCGCAACCCGGCGAGCCTATCAGGCTCTTTCCCGCTGCTACGACAAGCTGGAGGGAGCGAAACTGGGCCATTCGGATGCACGGCAGCAGGTGCAACAACTGCGGCACGGTAGCATTCCCGATCGAGAGGGTCTGCTATAACTGCCGGAGGAAGGACGATTTCGAGGAGATCAGGCTATCGGACAAGACAGCCAGGGTATTCACCTACACACTGGACAACCTGGCCGGGAGAAGCGACGATCCGACGGTTCCGCAGATCGGTGTTGAGTTCGGTGTTCACAAGGCAAGGGCATATCTGCTGATGACCGACTGCGATCCGGGCGAGGTACGGATCGACATGCCGGTTGAGATGACCTTCAGAAGGCTGTACGAGGGTGCCGGAATGTACAACTACTTCTGGAAGTGCCGCCCCATAAGGTGAAATGCCGCAACGGGAGGATGAACTATGGCAAAGCACGAATGGCAGGCTGTCCCGGGGCTTGACTTTCGGGACCTGATCTACGAGGAGAGGCCCGGGGTAGCGAGGATAACCATCAACAGGCCCGAGGCGTACAACGCCTTCACCACATCTACGCAGGATGAACTGATCCGGGCTTTCGAGGACGCAGGCTGCGACGACACGATAGGGGTAGTGGTGTTCACGGGTGCCGGGGATAGGGCATTCTGCACGGGCGGTGACGCCCGTGAGGCAAAATCGGGATACAGGAAGGGGATGCTGGAGAAGGATCTGCGGGTGAAGACGCTGATACGGGAGATGCCCAAGCCGGTCATAGCAGCGGTGAACGGTTACGCCATTGGCGGAGGCCAGGTCTACCAGCAGATGTGCGACCTCTCTATAGCTGCAGAGCACGCGGTATTCGGGCAGGTCGGCCCTATGGTAGGGAGTTTCGATCCGGGCCTCGGGGTTGTCGACCTGATGATGGTTGTGGGAGAGAAGAAGGCCCGGGAGATATGGTATCTGTGTCGCAGATACACGGCGCAAGAGGCCCTGGAGATGGGGCTTGTGAACAGGGTGGTGCCCGCTGCTGACCTGGAAGCAGAGACGGATATTTGGTGCGACGAGATACTGGAGATGAGCCCGGGGGCCATCGCAGGCATAAAGGCGTGTTTCAACGCCGCAACTACATATCTGCGCGGGATAGAGGGGGTGTCGGCGCAGTACCTATGGAAGTACTATGCCTCTGATGAAGCGGAGCACTGGAAGAACGCTTTCTGGCAGAAAGAGAAGCCGGACTGGAGGAGATATCGGCGGAGAGAAGCCTTCCCCGAAGTGTATGAAGGCGACGAGATGGCCGAGTCGTAGATACTCGACCACCGAAGAAGGGGCACATGGGAAGCATAAAGGACAAGGTTGCCATCGTCGGCATGGGCTGCACCAGATTCGGTGAGAGGTGGGAAGCCGGCATCGACGACCTTGTGATAGAGGCGGCCTACGAGGCTTACGAGGATGCAGGCATCGACCCCGGTCGGATCCAGGCCTGCTGGTTCGGCAGTGTCACACAGCCCGTGGTGGGCATCGGCTGTACTCACCTGGCGGGACCGCTGAAGCTGCAGGGGATACCCATGACCAGGGTGGAGAACTGGTGCATCACCGGCCACGAAGCTCTGCGGAACGCCTGTCTGGGGGTGGCCTCAGGCATGTACGACGTGGTCCTGGCACTGGGAGTCGAGAAGCTCAAGGACACAGGATTCCCCGGCCTGGGGACAGGCCGCGGCATTAGTCCGGTGCTGGAGGCACGCAGAACTGCCCCCGGCTCGTTCGGCATGATCGCGACACGCTATTTCCATGCATACGGACTGAGCCCCGACGAGGGGAGACGCCTTCTTGCCAGCATCGCGGTCAAGAACCATTACAACGGCAGTCTGTGCCCGAAGGCCCACTTCCGCAACCGAATAACCCTGGAACAGGCATTGAATGCTCCGATCATAGCCTGGCCTCTGGGGCTTTTCGATTGCTGCGGCAACAGCGATGGCAGCGCGGCAGCCATCATCGTTCCTGCCGGCCAGGCGCGGGAATACAGGGACGATCCGGTGTACATCAAGGGGCTGGGCGTAGCCCATTCGGCCATGTTGCCGCAGAACCGCCCGGCCTTCGACTGGCTTCACTTCGAGGAGGTTACCAGTGCGGCCCGCCAGGCCTACGATCAGGCGGGGGTGACCAGACCGGGGGAGCAGATCGACATCGCCGAGGTTCACGATTGTTTCACGAGCACGGAGTTGCTCCTCTACGAGCTGCTCGGTTTCAGTTCCGAGGGCAAGGCCAGAGAGGACATCGACTCCGGCCGGTTCGAGCTCGGCGGCGCCTTGCCCGTAAACAGCGACGGCGGCCTGAAGTGCTTCGGACATCCGGTGGGAGCCAGCGGGCTGAGGATGACCTACGAGGTGTACAAGCAGCTTCAGCACAAGGCTGAGTCGCCCGAGCGTCAGCTTAAGGACCCAAGGCTGGGCATGTCGCAGACCTTCGGAGGGCCTCCGCAGGTATCCGCGGTCGCGGTTCTCGGCAAAGAGCCGGGTTACCCCTAGGCGGCGGGCTGCACTCGTCTTCCGCCCGGTGAACGTCTTTGTGTGGTTTTGCCGTGTACGCAACTGTGCTAGAATCTCCTAAGAGGGAACATGCCTATATATGAGTACTGGTGTGAAGCCTGCCGAAGGGTTGTCAGTTCATACCGGCCCGGATTCTCTTCGCCTTTGCTTTCCTGTCCCGCCTGCGACGGCACCGGACTGCGGCGGGTCTTCTCCACGTTCTCCGTACAGAGGACGTACAGGGACACGTATGAGGAGATACTATCCGATCGTCAACTGACACAGGGCATGATGCGAAACGACCCCCGCGCACTGGCCGAGTGGAGCAAGAAGATGAGCAGCGGTGAGAAATGCGCACCGGAGTACGAGGAGCTATCCGAGAGGATGGAGCGGGGAGAGTGGCCGGCTGACCAGATTGAGGAGAAGAGAAGGCAGATACTTGAGTGAGCGACGTCAGGGCCCGCCGGCGGCCCGTGTAGGATAGCGCAGTGCCCATCTACGAATTCGTGTGTCATGAATGCAACAGGAAGCAGAGCTTCCTGGTAAGGGACATCTCCAGCCAGTTCACTCCGCAATGCTCGTTCTGTGGCAGTGCCAAACTATCCCGCGCAGTGTCAGCCTTCGCATACCATAGGTCGCTGAGCACGGTGTGGGAAGAGAGTGGAGAACCCACAATGCGCCCCGGCGACGTGTACTACAAGGATCCCCGCAATATCGGCCGCTGGGCAGAGAGGAAATTCCAGGATATGGGACAGGAGATGCCGTCTCACCTCCAGGAGAAGATACAGGCAGCCAGAGAAGGCATCCTGCCTGAGCCGCTGAAGGACTTGGAGAGTGTCTCGCCAACTGCTACGTATGATTGATGCCAACCTCAACCGCTGCAGCGAAGGGCTGCGGGTTATGGAGGACGTGGCTCGCTTTGTTCTCAACGACACCGATCTGAGCCAGCGCCTGCGGGCTCTACGTCACGACCTCGCCCAACAGGCCGTCGCAATTCGCACGGGGCTCCTGTCGGGGAGAGACTCAGTAGGCGACGTCGGCAGGCCTATCCCGACGCTTTCCCCTCCGGCCGACCGGCAGACCATTTCCGGGACGGTCCCCAGGACAGGGCTGGCCGAGGTGGTGACGGCAAATGCCAGGAGGGCGGAAGAGGCTCTTCGCGTGATGGAAGAACTGGCGAGGTTACCGGAACTGAGTACGGTGCTGAACCCAGCCGGGTTCGCCAGCGCCAGGTTTGATCTCTACGCCTTGGAGAAAGAGCTGACCTCACGAGTGAGCCGTCGGGATAAGATGGACAGGATGCAAGGGCTATACGCGATCCTCGATAGACAGTTCCTCGCCGGCAGGGATGAACTGGCTGTTGCAGGGCAGATAATCGCGGGTGGGGCAAGGGTCATCCAGCTTCGCGACAAGTCTCGATTCCGTCCGGACGGCAAGGGCGATATCCTTCCCATAGCACAAGAATTGGGAGCACTATGCCGACAGGCCGGGGTCCTCTTCATTGTGAACGACTATGTGGACCTGGCCACGGCCGTGAATGCTGACGGTCTACACATCGGCCAGGACGACCTGCCCCTCCACATCGTACGCCGCCAACTATCCATAGAAACGATAGTCGGTTGCTCTGTCAGGACGCTGGATCAAGCCAGGACGGCCCTTGACGAGGGAGCAGACTACATCGCCGTAGGATCGATATTCCCTACGACAACGAAGACCGGAGCCACGGTAGTGGGCCTCGATACGCTGAGGGAGATCAGAGGGGCAGCGTCAGTTCCGGTGGTAGCCATCGGCGGCATCGACCGGAACAACATCCGGGAAGTGGTCGCCGCAGGGGCCGATTCGATAGCCGTTATCAGCGCTGCGCTGGGGCAGGAGGATGTATGCGGAGCGGTGCAGGCACTGGTTGCAGCTATGGGCTCGGTGGAGGACACATGTCAGAACCATTAGACGAACTCAGGAGCATCTCGGCAGATCTCAAGCCGTGTTTCGCTGACGAAGATGAGGCACGAGAGCGGGCTCTGCGGGCCTGTCGCCAGATCATCCGCCAAAGCGGTGAAGCCATACGTGCAGTGCACCGGCAGGACCGGAATAGGGCAGTGCAGCTATTAGATTCGGCCCATCATCTGCTCTGGGAGTTGCGCGACGACCTGGCGGGACACGGAAGGCTACTCCATTCGGGCTTTGTACATGATGCTCAGAAGGAGCTGGCCGAGGGCTACATAACACTCTCCCTGGTCGCCGGCGAGAAACTGCCACGGCCTGGGGAACTCGGAGTTAGCAACGCTGCCTATCTCGACGGCCTGGGGGAGTCCGTAGGCGAGCTTCGAAGGTACATACTGGATAGCATGAGAAGAGATGACTTCTCACGCTGCGAGGAACTACTGGAAACAATGGAGGAGATACACAGCGTACTCATGTCCATGGACTTTCCGGAGCTCCTGGCTCACGGCCTGAGACGAACCACGGACAGCATCCGGGCCATAATCGAGAGAACGCGTGGCGATCTGACGGTATCACTGAGACAGAAAGCTCTTGAAGCCCGGCTCGATGACTCTAGATAGCCGAAACCGATGGCCCTCTCGGGCCGGGAACCGCCTCTCGGGCGTACTACTTACCGGTATCGTACTTATAGAACCCTTCGCCTGTCTTGCGTCCCAGGCGGCCGGACTCGACCATTTCCTTTAGCAGACCGGAGGGGGCAAGGCAGGGGTCTCCGCTCCGTTCATGCATGGCGCGGGCTACCATATAGCCAACATCGAGGCCATTGAAGTCAGCCAGGGCGAGGGGCCCAATGTGATGTCCCATTCCCAGCGTCCAGCTCTTGTCGACGTCCTCGGGGCTGGCGACTCCGGTTTCCACCAAGCGTACAGCGGCTCCGATCAACGCGCATAGCAGGTAGTTGAAGACGAAACCGGGGGTATCCCTGGCGACAAGCGTCTCCATTCCCAGTGAGTGGCCGAACTGCTGCACTGTCGCCAGCGTGTGATCATCAGTTGTGTCTGCTCTCACGATCTCCAGTAGCTTGCTCCGAGGCACGGGCGAAAGGAAGTGTGTGCCGATCACCTTGCCCGGACGTCGGGTCACTCCGGCGATCTCAGTGACCGACAAACAGGATGTGTTGGAGCACAGGATGGTCCGCTCGGGACACAGCCTATCAAGCTGGGAGAAGACGGCCTTCTTGAGGTCCATGTCCTCGGGGATGGCTTCTATTACGAGATCACGATCAACCAATTCGTCAAGTGCGGTGCTACCCCTGATTCGAGCCCAGGCCAGGTCTCTCTCCTGCTGGGATATCCTCCCTCTTTTCACATCACGGCCGAGATAGTACTCGATCACTGACATGCCGTTGCCGAGCATCTTCTCGTTGTCTTCTACAACAACCACGTCATAGCCGGACTTGGCGCACACCTGAACGATGCCCGCCCCCATGAAACCGCAGCCGACAACTCCTACTCTCTCGATCTTCATAGCATCACCCCTTTCATACCCGGCAGCGGGCACGGTCAGAGTCCCATATCCCTGGCTATTGTCTCGCGATGAAAGTCAGCATCGCCGAATACGAGCTCTGCAGCCTTAGCCCGCCTGGTGTAGAAATGCAGATCATGTTCCATCGTAACTCCGATCGCCCCGTGGATCTGGTGTGCCCTGTCGAGAACACGGCGTGAAGCCTCGCCCGTCCAGACCTTGGCTGTGGCCACCTCCCCGGCACAGGCAAGCCCCTTGCTCAACATCCATGCCGCCCGGTAGGTACAGAATCTGGCCCCATCGACATCGGTTGCCATCTCAGCGCAGTAGTGCTGTATTACCTGAAAGCTGCCGATGGGACGATCGAACTGCTTCCTTTCCCTGGCATAGTCAACGGTCATCTCCAGTACCCGCTGCATAATCCCAACCACCTGACAGCAGCTGGCAACTGCGGCTCGCTCAAGCACCTTCTGCACGGCGCGACGCCCATGCTCGGGCCCTGCCAGCATGTTACTTCGAGGCACCGACACCCGGTCGAAACTCACCTCGAACAGCTTATCGCCGCCGATGGCACTCAAAGGAGAGTAGCTTATGCCTGCACTGCCGGCATCGATCGCAAATACAGCGATCCCGTCTTCCGGCCTCGTGCTGGCTACGCAGAGCAGGTGATCGGACACGTGAGCATCGGGCACGAAGACACTGGTGCCGCTTATCCTGTATCCTTCTCCGTCAGGGGTGGCGTCGACGGTCATAGACAGGGCATCGTAATGTCGTATATCAGGTTCGTGCAGGGCCATAGTGAGAATACTGTCGCCACTGATGGCCCCCGGCAGATATCGCTGTTTCTGCTCCCCGCTACAGGCGTCCAGAATGGTGAGACCCCCGAGAACCACGGTCGAGAAGAAAGGACCGGGTAGACAGGCACGCCCCATCTCCTCGAGCAGGACCGCGAGGTCGAGAAAGCTCATGCCTCCGCCGCCATACTGCTCAGGAAACGCAAGCCCCATCCAGCCCAACTCCGCCATCTCCTGCCAGATGTCCTTCGAGTAGCCTACTTCGCTCTCCTCCATCTGTCTTACGAATGTTTTCGAGCATTTCTCAGCCAGGAAGTCGCGAGCCGTCTTCTTCAGCATCTCCTGTTCTTCGGTAAGACTGAACTTCATCGCTGGCCTCCTATATTGAACGCTGCAGCCCCTGTCGAGGGCGGTGCAGCATACTCTCCAGACTCCTCACGATCTCCACACGGTGTGATGGATCATGAACCAGGCAATCCCAATCCCCTTGCCGCCAGGACGTTCTTCAATATCTCCGTCGTACCTGCCTGAAGGCTGTAGCCCTTCGAGCCCAAGTACGAGTGCGGCGCCATTCCGCGCAGTGGGACGAGCCGGGACCCGGGCATCAGTTGCCCATACGGCCCCAGTATCTCCATGGCAACATTGGCCAGGCGCTTCTCGAACTCGGTGGAGTAGGCCTTGGACATGGCAGACTCCCAGTTGGGTGTTCTACCCTCCTCCATGACCGATGTGACCCTGTAGCCGAGCAGGCGCCCCACCTCGAACTCAACCTGCAGTTGTGCCAGCTTACTGCGCACCAGCGGATCCCTGGACAAACCGCTTTCCTTGCTGAACTGCACAACGGCGTCGAATAGAGGGTAGTTACCCATGATGCGCTCAAGGCCGCTCCTCTCATAATCAAGCTGGTGTAGAACCTGGTAGAAGCCGCGGTTCTTCTCGCCTATCAAGTACTTCTTGTGTACGCGTACGTTGTCGAAGAAGAGGTCGCTCCAGGCCTCGGTGCCGGTGATATCGGTCATGGGAATGCGACTGACCCCCGGTGACTTTGCATCCACGATGAACTCGCTGATACCCCTGTGCTTCGGTGCATCGGGATCCGTCCGGGCATATACGTCGAAGTAGTGAGCAAAGTAAGCACAGCTGGTCCAGGTCTTCTGTCCGTTCAACACATAATAGTCGCCATCCTCTACCGCCCTGGTCTGGAGCGAAGCCAGGTCGGACCCGGCGCCGGGCTCGCTCATGCCGAGACCGAAATAGGCCTCTCCCCTGGCGATCCTGGGCAGGAACTCCCTCTTGAGTTCCTCCGAACCGAAGGAGAAGATAGCTCCGCCGACCTGGCGGTCGGCAAACCAGTGACAGGCTGCCGGCGCTCCGTAGCGCAGCATCTCCTCGGTGAGGATGAGCCGATCGGTATGGCTGCGCCCCTGCCCGCCGTATTCTCTGGGCCAGATCATGCCGATCCAACCCTTTTCGGAAACGCGCTTGGTGAATGCGGGATCAAAGCACTGTATCCAGGCATCGCAGGCAGGTTGCCAATACCCTCTGCTTATCTCCTCCTCCAGAAAGCTGCGGACCTCTTCCCTGAACCGGTTCTGTTCCTCTGTAAAGCCGAATTCCATCTTCTTGCTCCTCTCTCAGAGATTGATGTTTGAGTACTTCCTCCACGGCCGGGCCACAGTCTTTCCCTCAAGAGCATCCAGTGCCCTGTTTATGGTCTTCCTCGTGTCAGCGGGGTCTATGACATCGTCGACATAGCCTCTTTCAGCTGCACAGTAAGGATTCTCGTAGATCTCGGAGTACTCCTGTATCCTCTGTGCCCGTACCTCATCCGGCTGAGCTGATTCTCTTATCTCTCTGGCGAAGATCACGCTGGCAGCGGTCTCGGCCCCAACGATGGTGATCCGTGCCGTAGGCCAGGCATAGACGAAGTCGGCCCCGATAGCCTTGTCCAGCATGCCGTAGTGAGCGCCCGCATAGGACTTCCTCATGATGACCGCGACCAGAGGCACAGTGGCGTCGGCCCAGGCATAGAGCAGCTTCGCGCCATGACGCAGGATTCCGCCCCAGTCCTGTTGCGAACCTATAAGGTAGCCTGGCGAATCATGAAGCGTGATCAGGGGGATGCCGAACAGATCGCAGAACCTTACGAATCTGGCTCCCTTGTCGGCGGCGTCGATGTCGATGCAGCCACCCATCCATTTCGGTTGAGTAGCCACTATTCCCACGGTGCGCCCATCGAACCGGCCGAAACCTGTGATAATGTTTCTGGCGTGGAGCCTCAGTGTTTCGAAGAACCGGCCGTTGTCGACTATCCGCTCTATGACCCCGTACATGTCGAAAGGTTCGTGGGGATGCTGCGGCATCAGGCTAAGCAGGTCCTCTCTCCTCTCCGGATCATCATCCCTACTGATCCGGGGAGGTTTATCGCGATTATTGGACGGCAGAAACGATAGCAGTTCCCGGCACTTATCAAGGCAATCCGCATCGTCTTCGGCCACCACGTGTGTCTGGCCCGACTTGACGGCGTGAGCCTTATATCCGGAAAGGTCCTCAAGGCTGATCTCCTCGCCGGTCTGCGTCTTGACGAAGGCAGGGCCGGCAATGCCCATGAAACCTGTATGCCTGGTCTGAATGAGGAAGTCCTGCATTACCGGATGATATGCTTGACCTCCCAGGCAGGGCCCCATCAGCAGCGCTATCTGCGGTATTATGCCGGACGCCAGTATCTGTGATCTGAACAGCCAGCCATAGCTCTCAAGCGTATCCATCCCTTCCTGCAGTCTGGCTCCTCCAGAGTCATTCATGCTAACAAACGGCCAGCCATTCTCCTTGGCGAAGTCCACAGCTCTAACGAACTTCTTGCCGTGGTACTCACCGAACGTTCCCGCCATAGCGGTGAAATCCTCGGCAGCGACTACTACATGCCTCCCATCAACTTTCCCGAAACCCGTGATGACACCTTCAGCAGGCACCTCCCTGCGATCCATGCCGAAGGCGGTTGTCCTGTGTTTCACGTGCATTCCTATCTCAGTAAACGTGCCAGAGTCGAAGAAACGTTCCACGCGCTCCCTCGCCGACATCTGCCCTTTCTTGCGGCGCTCCTCGATGGCCTTCGTCCCACCCATCTGCAGAATACGTTCCCTTCTCTGCTTCAGCTCTTCCGATTTATCGAGATTTCTGCCACAGTCATCAGCCATGAACTAACCTCCTTCCGACTATGATTCGTCGCATAGTTTCCTGCCGATCATCCCCGGTGTCCTTCCCAAACACCTAGATCTGCAGAACCTGCTTGTAGCCCTCCATATCCATGAAGCCGTGGCCGGACACGTTGAAAAGGATGACCTTCTTCTCTCCCGATTCCCGGCATTCGTTGGCCTGGTCTATGGCGGCAGCAATTGAATAGGCAGATTCGGGAGCCGGCAGGAATCCCTCCTCCGACAGAAACATCTTTGCAGATTCGAAGACGTATTTCTCATCAGTGGGATAGGCAACTGTATCTATGTACCCTCTGTTCCTCAGAAGACTCAAGATCGGGGAACAGCCGTGATACCTGAGTCCGTCGCCGTAGACGGGAGGCATATCCTTCTGATGTCCCAGCGTGTACATCTTGAGCCTTGGGGTAATCCCCGAATAATCGGCATTGTCATACCTGTACTCCCCCTGAAGATTGGGAGCGGCCTGGGTCTGAGCAGCGATAAACCTAGTTTTCGTACCCTTCTTAAGCGCATCTCCAAGAAAGGGCAGGGCGATGCCGCCGAAGTTGCTGCCGCCCCCGAGGCAGGACACGACAACATCAGGGTATCTGTCGATCGCTTCCAGCTGTTTCTTGCACTCGAGGCCGATAATCGTCTGGTGGAGAAGCACGTGATTGAGCACCGAACCCAGGACGTAGGCCGCACGTTCGTCTGACAGGGCATCCTCCAGTCCCTCCGAGATCGCTATCGCCAGCGATCCCGGGTGATCGGCATCCTGCTTGAGGAGCCCTCTGCCAGTCTCGGTATTCTCAGAAGGCGAGGAGAACACCTCCGCGCCGTAGAGCTTCATGAAAAGGCGTCGCGCTTCTTTCCACTTGTACACAGCTCTCACCCAGTAGACGGTAGCAGCAAGGCCGGTTATCCTCGCAGCACAGGAGAGAGCGGTTCCCCACTGTCCCGCACCGGTCTCCGTGACAAGCCTCTCAAGACCCTGTTCTCTGGCATAATACGCCTGTGCTATAGCGGTGTTTATCTTGTGAGAGCCGGTGGGGCTGAAAAGCCCTTCTGCTTTGTAGTAGAGCTCGGCCGGCGTATCGAGGCGCTTCTCGAGGTTCGCCGCGCGAAAGATCGGCCTGGGTCTGCCGATCTGTAGGTAAGTCTCCTGGAGTTCCTCAGGGATGTCGATCCAGTTGTCCTGCGAGAACTCCTGGTTCAGACACTCCCTGATCATGACCTTTCCCATCGCGGTCATATCACCTTCCGGTGAGGGCAGAGGTTCGGGCAGGTCCGGGATGATGTTGTACCACCTATGAGGTATGTCCTCCACCCTCAGATTCACCTGTCGCACGTCTTTGCTCATGGTCTCATTCGCCGTAATGCAACGAACGCGACGGCAATTCGCTGCAGCATTACAGGCTCCCCTTTCTCATTGGTGTTGATCCGAGAGAGGTCTGCTCCCGCAGACCTGCGTTCAAACGATCGTTATAGACAAAGTTCGTTGATGTCGTATGCGTCCGCATCTCGCTTGGGGGAGGTTCCGTGGTCAGTATACCACATCCCTGAGTCCGGTTGACATCGGCCGCATTCACTCACCTAAAATGTTACCCAGGGTGGTATGGTTCACTCATGTGGAAATGTTACTGAGGAGGGCCATGC
>JBLRXG010000014.1:0-13643 GCA_047920855.1 Dehalococcoidia bacterium
TCTTCTACCCGACGGCGCTGCCGTGTTCAAGGGTGGATTCAGGAAGAAACGTCTGGGTAAGACAGATGCAGCATACGTAGAGAGATTCATCCGGGAGACGTGTCGGGCTGAGCTGACGCACTGGGCCATTATTCTCCTCTCATCTATCTTCTTCATCTGGAACCAGTGGTGGGTCGGTATGATCATGGTGGCCTACGGGATTGTGACAAACGTGCCCTGTATTGTGACACAGCGGTACAACCGAATAAGACTGAGAAGGATGTACAGAAGATACAGCCGAAGCCCATCAAGTCCGTAACATATGAAGGACAGCGGGACTGCGCGCAGACCTACCGGCGTGCGCGGGGTGCTCATCGATGATAGAGTGTGTTGGCGCCTGCAGGTTGTCCTTAAGGATTCAGGATAGAGCATGAAGCGTCTGGACCCCCGAAAACTGAATGTAACTTATCTCCCTGGAACGACTCCGGAACACATGGACCTGCCCAGACGCTACACCCTGACTCATTCGGACCGGACCGGAAAGCTGTTTCTGTCGATAGGTTCTGAGTTCAACACCAGGCAGATTTCCTCGATATACACCAGGCTGATGAGAGACGAGGCTCTGGCCGAACTCTGCGATGAAGGAACCGGCCTGGTGTTCAAAGTCTACTGCCATGTAAGCGGAGGACTTGTGATCGGCACAGCGAAGTGGCGCTACGGGATCCTTCAGTCTGAAATGCCGTTGGTGTTGGAGACTATCAGGTACGGCGATCGAGTTCTCTTCGAGCTAGAACCCGCGCTTGACGACACACAGGTTCTGGTGCACTTCGCATCTACCGATGACCGCTTCAACAGGGTCGAGGATTGGGGCACCATGCCTTAATACGGTTGAGGCTACTCTGACATAACCACGCGCTCTGTCTCGTCAAAACCGGAGATGATGTACTCCTTTACACGCACCACCATGATGGCGGTTTCGGCGGCTTCGACAAAGCGCCTTATCTGAGGATGTCTGTCGATGAGAAAAGCTTTGAGATCACTGCTACTGTCTGTGTCCTCTCGTGCTGTGCCGACCACCTCTATTGCAGTGGCTTCGGAGATATCCTCGGGCTTGTTCGACCTATTGTCAACCAGCAGAGAGACACCGTGATTCTCCTGCATGTTCGTGTACTTCCGGGTGTCCCGCCGGGTCACAAAGACCAGCGACCTGAGATCATCGGTTACGGCGAAGGAGACCAGATTGCTGTGAGGTGAGCCTTCGCCGACCGTATTCAGGACGGCGAAATACTGCGCGGTCAATACCTGTCTCAATAAGCTGTGGCTACGGGCCATCTCCGGCGATCTCCTACAACCTGACAAACGGTTGACCCTCTATTCTACTACCGGTCACCGCAGGCCTCAAACTGGCACGCCCGCTCCGCGGCACCCGGCTCGTGCACCGTCACCCCGGATTCCGAGCATGAGTGGACCGCCGGGACGGACAGCCTGCATAGTGACCCCGCGCCTAGCAGCCGACGATAGGGCATCTTGTCTGTCCTGAGCACACCGAATATAATTGGACTGCGTATCCTGGCTGGATTGTCTGTGGACAAGTCGATGGTGCTAGAATGCGATAGTTCTCTTCCCTTCTTATCGAGTAACCTTGCTCCGCAAGACCCTTCATCATCTTCGATGAGCCCGCCTATCATCCTCTTCCTGCCTATCATCCTGGTAGTGGCTTTCACCATAGGGCGGGCGGTAACAGGTAAGAAGCCGGTTGGCCTACCCTTCCTAATAGTCGGCAGGGTAGCGAAGGCGATAGTCAAGGAAAAGGTTCTTCTCAGCTTGATTGCCCTCGGGGTGGGACTGGACGCCCTGGGCAGCCATCTACTCGGCCCGGTACGATACAACACGGCACACTTTGACGTCATAACGCACGTACTCGCGGGATTCGTGGTCAGGGAGTACATAGAGCGGATAGATGCTTATCACTTTCCATTCATCTACAAGATAAGAAGCGTCTCGCCGGAGCGAGTGCAGAAGCACATCACCCCAACCACCCTTGCCCTTGCCTTCATGCTCACGTTCGAACTGCTTGAGGGTGTCCAGGCGACGATGCCCGGCCCCCTGGGCGAGGGGGTTGCCGTTATATGGGGCTGGGAAGACCAGTTCAAGGACATCTTCATCAGCAATCCGCTCGGCATCCTGATCTCCGCTAATAAGGCAAGTCTCAGAGAGGCCGGACGGAGGATAGCGGGAAAGAGCGTGCAGGAAGGGATATAGGACTGCAATCCTCTGTTCGAGCGATTCGGAATTCCGATCAATCCAGGAGGCACCATGCTCATATCCGTGATGCTCGATCGGTGAAATGTCACCCGGGATCCGGAGCATGGGTGAACGGCCGGCGTTGACACACGCGGCGATTCTGCATACCATTTCGGCACAGGGAGATCACCCTGCGACACACAGTCATCATGAAAGGCAACATCACCATCCGCCGCCTGGAAACCAATGACGAGTACCTGGCGTGCCTTGAGCTTCAGAAATCGACCTGGGGAGAGGGGTTTGTCGACCTGGCCTCGCCCGCCATTCTGAAGGTCGGTCAGCGGCTGGGAGGAGTCACCGCGGGCGCGTTCGACAGGTGGGAAAAGCTGGTCGGCTTTGTGTTCGGCCTCACGGGTTACCGGGACGGTGAACCGGTGCACTGGTCGGACATGCTGGCGGTCCGCCCGGAGTGGAGAGCGATGGGCATCGGAAAGCGCCTGAAGCTGTTTCAGCGCGAGGAAGTGATGAAGCTGGGAGTAAGGTTCGTCTTCTGGACCTACGATCCCCTGGAAGCCCTGAACGCCAACCTGAATCTGAACGGGCTCGGTGTACTGATCGATGAGTACGTCGAGAACATGTATGCCACAGACGAAGGCCCCTCTCTCCGCAGCGGCCTGGGGACCGATCGGTTCGTGGTCAGGTGGCCCATTGCTGAGGAGCGCGTGCTCAAGACCCTTCAGGGTGAGCTTAAGCCCCGTCCCGAGGAATACTCCCACATATCCATCGTCAACACGGCGATCGATGCCGGTGGGGAAACTGATGGCTGTACATAGCGAGTTGCCCGACGACCCAGCGGTGCGGATCGAGATCCCTGCCAGCATACAGGACGTGAAGAGCCGGTCGTCCCAAGAAGGGTACGGCTGGCGGCTGAACACCCGCCGGGCATTCACCCATTACCTCAGCAGTGGTTACCGGATCGACGCGTTCTACACCGACCCGGATACCGGCAGGTGCTTCTACGTGCTGGAGAGACAATGATCACCATCAGAAGAATCAGCCTCCGTGAAATCCGCCTCTCCCTGGTTGAGCCGTTCACTATATCGTCGGGCACACAGGACACGCGGCGGATCACCCTACTGGAGGTGGAGGATGCCGACGGGTTCGTCGGCTGGGGCGAGTGTGTCGCTTCCGAGTACCCGAATTACATGCCCGAGACGATCGATACCGCCTGGATGGCGATCGAGGCCTGGATCGCGCCCCGCGTGCTGGGACGCGGAATATCGAATCCCACCGATGTATTCGCTCTGCTCCGGGCGGACATCAAGGGCCACCTGATGGCCAAGGCAGCCGTTGAAATGTCCGTGTGGGAGTTGACTGCCCGCAAGAGAGGACTGTCCCTGTCGCGGCTGCTCGGCGGCACCCGCGACAGAATCGAAGTCGGCAGGTCGATTGGCATTCAGACGAGCGTCGATACGCTCATCGAAAGGGTGCAGGACGCCCTGGACGAGGGGTATCGCCGGATCAAGATGAAGATAAGGCCCGGCGCCGATGCTGTGTTCGTGAAGGCAGTGCGCAATGCGGTCGGTACAAGGGCGCCGCTGATGGTGGACGCCAACAGCGCGTACAGGCTGAGCGACGCGGCCGTGTTCAAGGAAATGGACAACCTCGGCTTGATGATGTTCGAGCAACCCCTGGCCTGGGACGACATGGTGAGACACTCCGAGCTCCAGAAGCAACTGAAGACTCCCATCTGCCTGGACGAGTCCATCACAGGTGTCGAGCGTGCCGAGGACATGGTCAAGCTCTGCTCCGGCCGCATCATCAACATCAAGCCCGCCCGGGTGGGTGGATTTGCCCCGGCAGTTGCCATTCACGATTATTGCCGGGAGCACTCGATACCCGTGTGGTGCGGCGGTATGCTCGAGAGCGGGATCGGCCGCGCACACAATGTCGCGCTGGCCTCCCTCCCCAATTTCACCATTCCCGGAGATACCTCTCCGAGTAGAAGGTACTGGGAGCGGGACATCGTGAGGCCGGAGTGGGAGATGGGCAACAACGGGATCATTAAGGTGCCCATGGATACGCCGGGAATGGGCGTCGAGATCGACATCGATCGCGTTGAGAACCTGACCGTGCGCACAAAGGACCTGCGGATGTGAGCCATCGCCGGTGCAGGACGTTCGCTGTGGCGATGGCAGCGGGTCAGAAGAAAGAGGAGGATACATGGCAGGAGTAGTCTTTCTGAAGACGGAGAACCTGGCACGGATACTGGAGTTCTACACCCGCCGGGTGGGGATGTCCCTGTGGGTGGAACAGCCCGACATAACCATCCTCCGGCATGAGAACCTGCTCATCGGGTTCCAGCAGCACGCCGCTTCGGACGTCGCCGGTGTCATCACGTTCTTCTATCCCAACAATGGCGACGTCGACGCGATGTACGAGTCACTCTGTGACGTGGCGCTTGAGCCCCCGTGCACCAACGAGAGATACCACATCTATAACTTCTTCGCGAGGGACCCCGACGGCCGCATGATCGAGTTCCAACACTTTCTGCACGAGCTTCCAGCCTGGAAATAGCAGAGACCTCAGGACACCCAGGCTCACCCCACGAAGCCACCGCGAAAGCGGCGTGGCGGCAGACCTAGCAGGCTGCCACAAGCACCCCGTCGAACTCGGCCTCGGCAAGCGGAAAGCGGTCGACGACCATCTCGGGGATGAGCTTGCTCTTGGGAGTCGGCTTGACCGGCACCCGGCGCTTGATCAGCACCTCGGCGTTCCATCCCGCTGAATCCAGCGCCTCCATGGCATCGTCCAGGAACGCCAGCGGGTGTCCGATCTGCCGCAGGATAGGGGCGTGCACGGGATCATCGGGCCGGCAGAAGGCGTGCGAGAAGATCAACACCCCACCACACACACGCCTCAACTCGGACAGCGCATCGGACGCCCCCTCGATGATATTGGCCAGTCCCATGTGGGATGACAGAGCAGGGATCGCCTCGTCGCAGAACGGCGTCTTGCGCGCATCGACGACAAGATGACTCACCCGGCCTGCCTGTCCGGTGTACAGCAGTCGGCGCCGGCTGCGGCGAAGAACACGGACGCTGAAGTCCGTAGCCACTATGTGAGCGGAGCCCGCTTCCGCCATCAACTCGACGAGTGTGCCCCTGCCGCTGGCCACATCGACGATCGGGCCGGGGTGCCCCGATGATATCTGCGCTATATGGGCCAGGCACTCGTCCCATAGCTCATTTAGCTCCGGAGTGTACAACTGCTCCTGCACTCCCCGGCCGGCCTCTTCCGCCCCGGCAACGTCGCCCCTTTCGCTCAGGTATTGCGCCCGTAGCAATCGATCGACGGGTTCGAGTTCGTCCAGCGGTCCATCAAGCAGTTTTGCGCGCAGATCCGGACGTTTGCTCAGGCGGTCGGTGAGCTCTGAGTGCTCCTCCTCCCAGAGGTCGGTGCGCTGCAGATCCGGAGTCAAGAAGGTACCGATCCCCTCCCGCACCTGATACAACGCCCCGCAGTCCTCGCATGACGCGTCGGCCTCCAGCAGCACGCCGCCGTCGCGCTCTTCAATGGCCCAGCAAAGGTCGCCCCTGCAGGCAGGGCACTGGAGTATCTCCACCAGGCTCTCATGCATTATGTCACATCCTGGCTCCGGCTCAATGCGACCGGCCATGCACTGAGGCGAGGCAGTCCATGACGTCATCTTCTACGACCCCGGGGCGGCGGCAGGTCTCTTCTCCTCGAGTTCGTACAGCTTCTCTATCACGAACTGCACATACTTGTTGCACTTATCCTCCCAGACACCCGACTCCACAAACCCGTGGTATGCCCCGGGTACCGAGAAGTCGATACCTACCAGATCACGGCATACAATAGAGCCGAAGCGTTCCTTGAAAGCCCTTGCGAGTTCCGCGGCATCCGCACGCGCCTGGAAGCGAGCCCTCTTGGCAGCCTGCCTGTCGGATAGAGGACAACGGCTAGCTACGCCCGCACAGATCGTCGCAGCCGACACCGCCCCGCAGGGCCCCGATTGCTCGCCCGAAATCCCTCCCAGAAAGGCAACACCCGTCCACAGTATGTTTTCGTCCTCTAGACCATATGTTTCCCACATAACTTGCAGGACGCTCGGCCCTCAGTGAAGGCCCTTTGCCATCAGTTCAACGGCGCGTTCTCTGGCTTCTTCGAGTGACATCTTCATCGCAACAGATCTCCTCTCGGCATTCGCTATGGCTGCATTCTACACGCGCCCCGTGCCATCGTCAACGGTGGTCAATAAGCCGTCGCCGGCAATCGATCGCACCCCGGATGCATCTCCGGTGCATGGCTCCGCCATCACCACCCTCTATAGGCCGACGTCTCTCCTGACAGCGTTCGTCTCAAGGAGTTAATCAGTATTCGCCACGACGAACGGCAGTGCCGGGCGTACACTGATGGCCGGTGTCGCACACCGGCCGTCTCTGCTATCTGTGATGTGCTGTTGTTGACTGCGCACGCTGTTTCGCTTACTATACGCAGGTTGGATGTCCCTGACGGGAATACTCGGGCCCTGAACCGCGTATACTGCTGCCCGGGGTCATATCCAGTCCATTCCGCGAGCGTTGATGGCGGTACTTGCGGTCCGGAACACAGCGCAAATCGACATAGAACAACGATCGGGAGGATAGCTTCATGTCAAGTGAGAGAACTCTGGCTAACCCTGCAGCGGTCGGCCTTGCCGGATTCGGGGGCACGACGTTGTTGCTACAGTTCCACAATCTGGGATGGTGTGGCCCAAGCCCTGTGCTGTGGACAGCGTTGTTCTTCGGCGGCCTCATGCAACTGCTGGCAGGCATGAAGGAGTTCGAGACGGGCAACAGCTTCGGCTTCGCAGCTTTCTCATCATACGGTGCATTCTGGATGGCCCTCGGCGGCATCCTGTTGGGCACTCATTTCGACATCCTTCAGCCCACGGCAGTCGATACCGGTTGGTTCCTCGTGATGTTCACCCTGATTACCGCCATATTCTTCGTCGGGGCGATGAGAATAAGCATCGCACATGCCTTACTGTTCCTGACGTTGCTCCTCGGCTTTGTATTCCTCGACATAAGCCACCTCGGCGGGCCGGCGATGTCATTCTTCAACATCATTGCCGCAGTGGACCTTGTGATCTGTGCACTTGTCGCCTGGTACATCATGGCACACATCATACTGACGCCTCTGAACGTGAAGGTTCCACTGGGGAAACCCTGGATCAGGTAGCGGTTGAGCTACAGACTCCTCGCGAGGGTCCGATTTCGTATCGGCGGTACCGGACTCGATCAGCATCCGGAGACGGTTGTGTCTGGAAGGAGGCATGATTCCGGTTCGTCATGTGGGATCACCATGTTATAATTGCCTGGGCGAGACAGCTCTGCTGATAGCATACCGGAAGTGAGGAGGTGACTGTATGAAGAACTTATCGAGTGAGGAACTGGGACTGCTCATGCAGACCCCCGGCAACCCCGCGGTCTCGATCTACCTGCCGACTCAGCGAACCGGCGACATCGAGCAGAACCAGATCAGGCTGAAGAACCTGCTCCGGGAGGCAGAAAAGCAGTTACTCGAGTACGGGCTTCGCAGGCCGGATGCCCTGAGCCTGCTGGAGCCGGCACAGCAACTGCTGCCCGACCTGCCGTTCTGGCGGTTCCAGTCCGACGGCCTTGCCGTTTTCTCCTCCCGAGAACTATTCCGGCAGTACCGGCTGCCCCGGACTTTCCGCGAACTGGCAGTCGTCGCCGAGCGCTTCCACGTGAAACCCCTGATTCCCCTGTTCAGTGAGGACGGTGTCTTCTATGTCCTGGCTCTAAGCCAGAACCAGGCCAGGCTGCTCCAGTGCACCCGCTATAACGTCCAGGACGTAACGCCGGCGGAGATGCCCTCCGGCAAGGATGAAGCCCTGAAACACGATGATCCCGAGAAACAACACCAGTTCCGCACTACCGGTCCGGGCGGCGCGACCCTGTTCCACGGCCACGGCGTGGCCAAGGACTACGATAAGGATGACACCCTGCGCTATTTCCACAGGGTGGAACGGGGTATGCAGGAGGTGCTCAGTGACGAGCACGCGCCCCTCGTCATCGCCGGGGTCGACTATCTGCACTCAATCTATCGCGAGGCCACCAAGTATCGTTACCTTCTGGACGAAGGGATCGAGGGCAATCCCGACGATCGCAGCGACAACGAACTCCAGGAACGGGCCTGGCCGGTGGTGCAGAAGCATTTCGACCGCGAACGTGGTGAGGCTCTGGACAAGTACAGCGAGGCCCTGGCAAAGGAACTCGCGACCAGCGATTTGAAAGAGGCGGTCCTGGCCGCGTACGATGGAAGGATCGCAACACTGTTCGTCGCCGCAGGCGTACACCAATGGGGAAAGTTCGACGAAGAGAGCCGCAAGATCCTCCTCTACGATGATAGGAAGCCGGGGATCGAGGATCTGCTCGATTTGGCAGCCGTCCATACGCTGACGAAGAAAGGCATCGTATACTCGCTGGATCCTGAAAAG
Organism: Dehalococcoidia bacterium; assembly: GCA_047920855.1. Lineage (GTDB taxonomy): Bacteria > Chloroflexota > Dehalococcoidia > GIF9 > AB-539-J10 > RBG-13-51-36. The sequence goes on from JBLRXG010000014.1 coordinate 8,750, forward strand.
GTACCGGGAGAAACGGCGATTGCGGCGATACTCCGTTACCGGGCGGGCCAATAGCCGGCCGCCGGCTAAGATGAAGAGCGATCTCCGATGAGCAGGAGAAGTTGAGTTCACCGACAAATCCTTGAGAGGAGGCTGATATGTTCAGAACGGTTCTTGTCTGCCTGGATGGCTCCGGCCTTGCCGAGCAAGTCGTTCCCTATGCGAGGATGCAGGCTCTGCAATTCGGCAGCGAGGTGCACCTCCTGAGGGCCGCCGAGAAACGCCCCAGGGAGAAGAGTACGACAGGGTCGGAAGGCACCGAGGCCACGGCATATCTCGATACCATGGCGGAGTCTCTTCGCAAGGACGGGATAGCCGTCACCTGCGCCGCAGTGGAAGGCGCAGCAGGTGAGGCAATACTGTCCTACGCCCGCCAGCACAAGATGGGCCTTATCTCCATGGCTACACACGGACGCAGCGGACTGGGCAGGGCGGTGCTGGGCAGCGTCGCCAGCGCCGTACTCAGGGGCTCGTTCTCGCCGATGCTAATCATCAGGCCCAGGGAGACCGGAGCCAGGATCCCGAAGGAGATTCAGCCGGTGAAGAAGATCCTGGTGTGCCTCGACGGTTCCCGCCTTGCCGAGCAGGTTATACCCTGCGCCGCAGGGCAGGCACTCGGGTTCCAGGCACACCTTGTGCTTTTCCAGGTGGTCTCAGGTCCACTGGACTACAGCCCGGGTATCACCGGCGCAGCCCCCGTGGAAAATGCTGCGCTGGGCGAGATGACACGAGAGGCGCTGAACAGCGCCAAGGCCTATCTCGAACAGATAGCCGCTCCGCTGCGCAGGCAGGACATACAGGTGAATACGGCAGCGACAGTAGGGAGAGCCGGCGAGACAATCCTCGGCTATGCCGGCAGACACAGCATGGACCTGATCGCCATAGCCACACACGGACGCAGCGGATTGGGACAGGCACTGTACGGCAGCGTTGCCGACCACGTGCTCAGGGAGTCGGGGCTCCCGATCCTGCTCGTCAGATGTGAGTGAAGACCGAACCGGAAAAGCGCTCATCGCTGATCATGTACAGAAGAGGTGAACCGGCATGAAGAGTTCATTGCGCTTAGTGAGGATCGCGGGCATCGACATCGGTGTTCACTATTCCTGGATACTCATCTTCCTGCTGCTCAGCTGGGGGCTGGCACAGGCGTTCTTTCCAGGGATCTACCCGGAGTGGGACACGGCGACCTACTGGATCACCGGGGTCGCGTCGGCACTCCTGCTCTTTGTATCCGTGTTGCTCCACGAGCTCGCCCATTCGCTTGTAGCCAAGGCCCGCGGTATCGGAGTACAGAGCATCACGTTGTTCCTCCTCGGCGGAGTAAGCAACCTGGAGGACGAACCTGAGAGACCTATAGTAGAGTTCACGGTCGCTATTGTAGGACCCTTGACCAGCCTCGCCGTGGCAGGCATCTGCTGGGGACTGCTGCGACTGGTGGAGAACCAGCAGGGGCCGCTGGCCGCTATTCTAGGCTACCTGGCACTGGTGAACTTGATTCTTGCTGCCTTCAACCTGCTGCCGGGGTTTCCGCTGGACGGCGGCCGTGTGTTGCGCTCCATACTCTGGCAACGAACCGGCAGTCTTGTGACGGCAACCAACATAGCGGCAAACATCGGCCGCTTCATGGGATGGGGTTTGATCGCCTTCGGTCTGCTCCGGATATTCAGCGGCTACCTGGACGGGATATGGCTCGCCTTCATCGGCTGGTTCCTGAGCACCTCGGCGGACGCCAGCCGTCGCGACCTCACCGCCCGGGAACAACTGCGCGGCGTGCGGGTGAAAGACATCATGGCTACAGACCCCACCACCATCAGTCCCGACACCTCCGTGGCAGATCTGGTCAGTAGTGTCTTCCGCAGGCAGCTCGGCCGGGCGGTACCGGTGTGCAAAGATGACCGGATCGTGGGAGTTGTGAGCGTGATCGATGTCAAGGAATTGCCGCGGGAGAAATGGGACCAGACGCCGGTAAGCGAGATCATGACCCGCGAACCGCTTCACGTCGTGAGCCCTGAAGATGATCTGAACACCGCCCTCAGGCTCATCACGAAAGGCGATGTGAACCAGGTGCTGGTTATGGACGGAGGGAGATGCGCCGGCCTGATAAACCGCGCCGATATACTCAATCACCTGCAGTTGACTCAGGAACTCGGCCTGAAATGAAAAGGAGGTCATGATGTTTGACAAGATCCTGGTCTGTCTTGATGGTTCGGAGCTTGCTGCCCAGATACTGCCCTACGCCAGGGTGCAGGCTCAGCAGTTCAGCAGCGAGCTTCACCTCTTGAACGTGATCGAGAGGAGCGGCAAGGAACGCGAGGGAGAGCGTTCGGGGAAACCCGAGTTGACGGCCTACCTGAACAGGATAGCCGAGCCTCTGCGTAAGCAGGAACTCGAAGTCATCTGCGCCACAGCAGAGGGCACTGCGGGCGACTCCATACTGGCCTACGCCGACAAGAGCGAAATCGATCTCATCGCCATGGCCACGCACGGACGCAGCGGCCTGAAAAGGGCGGTGCTGGGCAGCGTAGCCGGCTTCATACTAAGAGAGTCGGGACTGCCCGTTCTTATCGTCAGACCCCGGGAGAACGGGAAAAAGACCTCGAAGGATGCTCAGCCGATCACGAAGATCCTGGTCTGCCTCGATGGGTCGCCTCTGGCCGAGCAGGTAATGCCCTGCGCCGCTGGCGAAGCGCTTGCCTTCCAGGCGAAGCTGGTACTCCTGCGGGTGGTTAGCGCGCCCATAGTATACAGCCCGGGCATCCCCGGCGCAGCATCTGTGCCGGTGCAGACTGAAGCGATGCTCAAGCAGGCGGAGAGGGACCTCGACTTTGCCAGAAACTACCTGGAGGCTCTCGCTGAGCCGCTGCGTAAGAGGGGCATGCAGGTGGAGACCGCTGCCACGCTGGGAAGGGCCGGTCAGATGATCCTGGAATATGCCTACCAGAACGATGTAGACCTCATCACCATTGCCACACACGGGCACAGCGGTCTGAAGAGGGCCGTATTCGGCAGCGTGGCGGATTATGTGCTCAGAGAGTCGGGACTGCCCACCCTGGTGATAACGCCCGAGGAGACCGCCGGGCGGTAGGCAACATGCCGGGTCCGGCCCGAAGGGCAACCTCATGAAAGGCGACGACGGGATGAACGCGATACCTCCGCAGCAGGACGACGATTTCGACATCGCTTCGCTCGAGGCCGTGTTGAAACCCCGCTCCATAGCGGTTATCGGGGCCTCGCGCAGGAAGCTCACTATCGGCAATACGCTCTTCCACAACCTCCTACACCATGACTTCAGCGGAGTCGTCTACCCGGTGAACCCCAACGCCAAAGCGGTCGCTGCAGTGCAGGCATATCCATCGGTCCTCGACATACCCGGCGAGGTCGACCTGGCGATAATCATCACGCCGGCGGAGACGGTGGGACAGTTGATTGAGGATTGCGGGCGGAAGGGGGTGCGCGGCGTAATCGTGATATCCGCGGGCTTCGGAGAGAGCAGCCCCGAGGGCAAGGCTGCAGAGGACGAGATACTCGAGATCACGCGCCGCTATGGGATGCGCCTGGTCGGGCCCAACTGCATGGGCATCGTCAACACCGACCCGGAAGTGAGTATGAACGCTACCTTCTCCACGATCTACCCTCCCGTGGGGGGCATCGCCATGAGTACTCAGAGCGGCGCCCTGGGCCTGGCCATCCTGGAGTATGCCAGAAACCTCAATATCGGTCTATCCACGTTTGTCAGCATCGGCAACAGGGCGGATGTCTCAAGCAACGACCTTCTCCAGTACTGGGAGAAAGACCCCGCCACCACGGTCATCCTCCTCTATCTCGAATCCTTCGGCAATCCGAAGAAGTTCGTGCGCATAGCCCGCGGTGTGACACAGAGCAAACCGGTCGTTGCACTGAAGAGCGGGCGTACAACGGCGGGATCCCGGGCCGCCGCCTCCCATACCGGGGCACTGGCCACCGCCGAGGTGGCCTCAGAAGCGCTCTTCAGCCAGACCGGGATGATCCGCGTGGATACCCTGGAAGAGCTCTTCGGCGTAGCCAACCTCCTGACCCACCAGCCTCTGCCGCGGGGAAGACGCGTGGCCGTCCTCACCAACGGAGGCGGCCCCGGCATAATGACCGCCGATGCCTGTGCCGATAGAGGACTGGAATTGCCTGTGCTTTCAGGTGAGACCGTATCTCAACTGAGAAGCTTTCTCTCACCCCGGGCCAGCCTCTCCAATCCCGTCGACATGACGGCGGACTCCTCCGCCGAGACCTACAGACGGGCATTGGACGTACTGGCGCGCGATGACTACGTTGACATTGTTATAGTTATCTTCGTGCCGCCGATACCTGTGCAGTCGGAGGCGGTGGCCGACGTGATAAGGGATGCAGCGCCGGAGTATCGCAAGCGTGGCAAGACACTGGTGGCTTCATTCATGGGCTCGCGCGGCACCGGCATCGAGTGTCACACAGAGGATGGCGGCTGCATACCGAGTTTCACCTTCCCCGAGCATGCCGGGGCTGCCCTGGCCCGGGCGTGCGAATACAGCGAATGGCTGCAGAGACCGAAGGGAGTGATCCCCGAGCTGGCAGGCATCGACAGAGAGAGGGCCCGTGAGGTTGTAGCATCGGCGCTGGAGCGAAGCCCGGCCCGACCGCTCTGGCTGGGGTCTTCTGCTATTTTCGAGTTGCTCAAGGCATACGGAATCAGGGTCGCCACGTCGAAGTCGGTGGCGACGCCCGAGGAGGCCGCCAGGGCGGCTGAAGAGATAGGCTTTCCGGTTGCCGTCAAGCTCGTCTCAGACAAGATAGTCCACAAGACCGAGGTAGGGGGAGTGATCCTGTCACGTCGCTCACCGGCCGAGGT
>JBLRXG010000015.1:0-13272 GCA_047920855.1 Dehalococcoidia bacterium
CTACCATGGCTGCGATTACTACCACCGCCAGCAACGGCATCAAGAGTTTTCTTGCCATCTTTGTTTCTTACCTCCTATAGATTTCCCTGTATGATTCTTCTACCGCAAGTCTCGTCTATCGTGTGCTCCCACCTCCCTTGTTCGATATTCTTGTGGCTTGTCCGGTGATATCGGGCAGCCACGCTGCCAGTTCTCCTTTCGCTCATGGGCAATCTGGAAGCCCGGTACCAAGGCTTGAGGGCACCTGCATACCGCCCTTCCTGTGTGACCTGGGCCGGGACCTCCCGAGTTCCGACACAAGCGGCCGGAGAACCTCGACCTCATGCGAAGGATAACACACAAATGTTAAAATCCTGTTAATTTTCGGGGACTGTATGAAAAACCACCTGGCTCTAACAACCACATCTCCTGTTTCGCAGCCCTCCGTTGTAAGGAGGGACCCTTACGGGACTGATGATTATGCCGAACACCCGTGTCTTTGTCAATTCGCCGGCAGCAATCAGCGATCATCATCGAACATGCGTTGACTATTTCGGGGCCGGCATATCGACGACTTCTAAGCAGCGGCTACGGGCGCAGATCCAGTTGACCGCCCTCGACGGTTGTCAGAAACTCGAGCTCGGGCGGGCACACTTCGCCCCGGCGGTTGGCTTCGATGACGTTACCGCCGCCCGATATGCGCCCCCGGAACACCCACGGGCTTATAACAAAGCAAGGACGCTGGTATGTGGCGACACCGAATCCCCTGTTGTCGGATATGGTATTCCCTTCCAGTATCGCCTCAGGCGAGCCCCACAGCAAAATCCCTCCCTCTCCGTCACTTCCGGCAACGATGCTGTCAACCACGGTGATGCGGGCAGAATCGGCCACCGCGATCCCCTGCGAGCCGTTATCACGGATGGAGCAGTCCGCTATTTCGGCCTGTGCGGCCCCGCCGACAAAGACGCCGCGCCGTTCGTTTTCGTCGATTTCACAGCGCACTAGCTCAGCGGAGGCGAAGCGCGAGAGGTTGACACCCTCGGTGTTCCCCGAGATAGTGCAATCGACGACGACCGCCACGGCATCACTGGAAACCAGCATTCCCTCTGCCCCTCCGGTGATGGTAAGCCCGGAGATGTGGAGCTCGGCTCCTCCTACGAGTGAGAAAACAGGGAGCAGGCCGCTCTTCGCCATCAGCACGGTGTCTCCATGACCGGCTTCGACCAAAAGCGGAGCCCCGATCACGAGTCCGGCAGTGTGGGTGCCAGGACCGAGAGTGAGCTGCCCCCCGGGCAGCAGGGCATCGACCGCCTCCTGGAGGGAGGCGTAGCGTTCATCGGGCCAGGTGATGGTAATCTCGGCTGGTTGTCTCAGCGGGAGGCGCAGGATACCCGGCACATTTCCTCCCAGGTCGATCCCGTTGTCGCGGAACCGGTTGCCCTCACCGCTGACTACACCGCTGGCCCAGGAGAAGACCCCGTATGTGGAGTTGCCCTCGACCAGGCAGTCGCTGATGTCCCCGCCGGCGCTTCCCGAAAACGCGACACCCCGGCTATTGCCGGAGATGACGCTGTCCGAGAGCAGTACATTCCCGGAGCCCGAAGCCCTGATGCCGTCCCATCTGTTCCCTGAAATCGTAGAGCGGATGATCGTTGCCCGGGACTCGCCGCTCAGTTCGACTCCACGCCAGTTCGAGTGCACGGCACTGTCCACGAGTTCAACCGTGGCACGATCCTGGATCTCTATTCCCTGGTCCCAGCTCCCGGAGAACCCGCTCTGGAGCACCTGCGCCGTGCTGTCGCCCGTCAACAGAAGAGCGTGCCCCCTGTTGTCCGAGACGATACAGCCGGTGAGCGCCGCTGAAGCCTGATCGCGCAGCCACAGGCCGTGGCCGAGATTGCCGGAGATGGTGCTCCCGGAAACCGTAGCCTGAGCGGAGCCGGAAAGCCACAGCCCCGGCGCCATATTGGCTGAGATTCGCGAGTTGCTGATGGTTGCCCGAGACGACCCGGAGAGCGTGATCGAGCGCTGTCTGCTGTTGGACACGACCGAGTCGCGGAGAACGAGATGTGCTGAATCAGCAACCGTTATGCCGTACATCATCCCCGAGATGCGGCAGTTTATCATCTCCATCACGGCCGACCCGCCGACTTCCACACCCGTATGCCCCCCGTCCCAGGAGACCGCCAACCCCTCGATCTTCACATTGATCGGCGTCCCATCGGGGCTTGAGATCTCCACGACGGGGCTGAGGCGCCACTCTGCCTCGATGCTCGTCCTGGTAGCACCCCGCCCAACGATGGTAAGCGACTTATCAATCAGGATGGTTTCCGTCCACACGCCGCGGGCAAGACAGATGACATCTCCGTCCCCGGCTGCATCAATCGCAGCCTGGAGCGATTCTCCGGACCGGACAGTCACCACGCAATCGTAATCGGGGGCCTCCCAGGGGCGGGCATAGAGCAGCCCGGCGGCAATCCCGATGACCACCACCACCACCACGATGCGCCACAGATGCGGCCTGCGTCTAGCGGGAGGTTTGGGAATCTCTTCCATCCGGTCTAATACTCCTTAGAATCCAGCCTGCAAGCCACTGCAGGGTGACCTGCCCGAATCGACGGTTATCTGTCGTTACGCCGACAGGTCACGGGCACGACGACACAGAATTATAGCACCCGGCTTACGGCAGGGGGAAAAACCATTCATACACGCGGCATCAACACGAACAGCTTCCCATATCTTAACAGGATCTTAACATTCGGCTGTTATGATTGCCCCTCAAGACATGGTAGAATACCGAAGAGGACGATCGACAGCAGATGAGCAGAAGAGCAGCGGGGCCTAAGAGATCGAGAGGCACATCCTCTCGACTCAGAAACCGGAAGACGGTAGCCATTATCGCCGGAGCAGTAGCGGTGGTGGTTCTAGCACTCGTGCTCATACTCGTGGTCTTTGCCGCCCCGGACGACAACGGATTGCCGGGCGATGTCCTCGCCACTGTAGACGGTGAGCCGATAACGAGGCAGCAGGTGGCGAGCATGCAGCAGATAACGTGGAAGTGGGACGAGGTGTGGGTGGAGGCAGACGAAGTACTGGAACAGCTGATATCTCAGGAACTGCTGTTCAGTGAAGCTGAGAGGAGAGGCCACCTGGTTGATATCGTGGAAGCGGAACTCGAGTTGCTCGCCCGGCTGGCAGCAAACCAGATACCGCTTGATGAGCTGTACCAGATGCTGCAGAGTGCCGGCCTCACTTACGATGAGTTCCTGGAGTATCGCAAGGTGCAGCTCTCGATCACTGCACTCATCAATGACGAGATAGAGGAGCCGGAGGTTACGGAGGAAGATATCATCGAGGCTTACGAGGAATACAGGAGGATTCATCTGGAGTTGTCCTCAGGTAGAGAGCCGCCTCCGCTCGAAGACATAAGAGGGCTGATCGTTCTGATGGCGAAAGAAGGAAAACGTCAGAACGCTATCTCTGCTTATGTAGAGGAACTGCGAGACAACGCTGACATAGTGTACCTGAACTCTGCATAACACCTGAGCGATCAGCGGGCAGCTATCAGCAGGCAGTTCACCCCCTCAGGATAAGGGGGGAATGAAGAACACCGGCTGCTCTGCCACCGTGTCCCTGGTCACCCTGCCCTCCTCCTCCAGGTACTTGAGGTGGGCGGCGGCCTCGCCGAAGGCGAACCACTTCTGCGCCACGGGGAACGATTCCCAGGACTCGCAATCGATGTCCCAGGTCATCTGCGACGCCACCTGGAAGACGTTATGCCTGCCCTTCTCCAGTATGGAGAGCACCTCTTCCAGCCTGGCACGGTGATGCCGCCGCAACTCGTCGATCCTCGCCCTATGGTCGCGGATGATGCCGCGGTGGCCGGGCAGCACGAGTTCGACGTCCAGGTCGTAGACCTTTTCCAGGCTGGCCAGGTATTCGCGCAGAGGATTTCTCCTGTCCGACCAGAGCGATATGTTGGGGGTTATGTCGCCGAGGATGTGGTCGCCGGATATAAGGATCTTCCCGCTGCGTTCGTAGAGACATATGTGGCCTTCGGTGTGTCCCGGCGTCTCGATGCACTCGAACATGTAATCTCCAACGGCTATGGTGTCGCCGTCCTTGAGGGTGGAGAAATCGAGCTGTTTCTTCGCGCTGTACCTGCGGCCGGGGTGGCTGCCCATGACCCTCTCCAGCTCCTCCGGTGAAAAGCCGTGCCGGCGCGCGAAGTTGGTCTCCCTTTCCCAGAACCCGGGCACGGCGGCCGACCCGATAACGGCGGCATCGCCGTGGCTCAGGTAGACGTGGGAGCTGTCCGTGGCCAGGGCCGCCACCAGGCCGGAGTGATCGGCATGGAGGTGGGTGATGAGGAAGTCGGTATTGCGGAGATCCACGCCGCACTCCTTCAAGCCGGAAGCCAGTGCCGCCATGCAGTCCCCGGTGTTCCAGCCGGTGTCGATGACCAGCGAGCGACTTCCGTCCCTTATCACGTAGGAGTTGGTGGCTTTGAGGGGGCTTCCGGGGAGGGGGACTTCAATTCTATATATATGGGGCAGGATCTTCTCAACCAAAGCTCTAAGAGGCCTTTCTGACGGTTCCGGCCGCGCATTTCGCAAGGGCTGACCGCGACCGTAGTGCGTCCGCAAACCTAGCACATTTCGGGATGGCTGTCCAGGAGGGGGTCAGCGGTCAGCAGTCAGCGGTCGGCGGTCAGCCGGAGACCCCCTCACTCTAACTCTCTCCCCCAGGGGAGAGAGAACAAGGAGACGGCCCGCATGTCGGATGCCGGACACAGGCTCGGAGAGAAAAGAGGCACGACCCTGAAGGGTCGCACTACAGCCGAGACCCGGGATGTGTAGTACGAGGCTTCAGTCCCGTGTCTCCTTCCGCGTCATTGCTTCGACCCGATTCCATCGGGTCGAAGCAATCCCGGGGTTAGGCGACCGGATCGCTTCGCTTCGCTCGCGATGACATGAAGGGTTTGCGATGACCAGAGAGGTCTGAATGGCCTAAGGACAGAAGTACGGTTACTAACGGGTGATTTACAGGAACTCACACATGACTTAAGATATATTCAAACAGTATCAGAGGTTGTTGCTATGCCTATAGAGATTAACGGCCATGTGTATTACAGAACCGCCGAGGTCTGCCATATGGTCGGCATCGGCAAGAGCACGCTTTTCCGGTGGATGAGGAACAACGTAGTTCGGGAAGCGGAGCACAGGGACAGGAAAGGCTGGAGGCTATTCACGAAGGATGAACTGCAGGCCATCACCGCGGAGACCAGCAGAATCGAGAGAAACCACGTTTCTCCGGGGGCACAGGCATCTGCGGCAAAGAGGTAAGCTGGCAGCGAGGTATTGACACTCAGGAACACAGCACTCGAAGGAGGAACATTATGGCTACGATGACCAGGACCCAGCAAACGAGGAAAGCGGCAAACAAGGACGCCAGTGAGGAAGTCGAGTTCGCCGCCGACGTCTCCGGGGAAGTCAAAGATCCCCTGAACGAACTCATGAGCCAGGCGCAGGCCGCCTACTCATCCTATCTGCAGGCCCAGAAGAAGGTTGCCAGGGCGTATCAGCACGCGCAGGGCGAAGCGGAGAAGGCATACAAGGAGACCGAGGAACAGGCCGCCGATACATGCGCCCGGGCGATAGAGGAGGCTTCACAGACCCTGGCAAAGGCAGAGCACGAGGCAGAGGAGGAGTACAGAAGGGCGAAGAGAGAGGCGGAGCAGGTCTACCATGAGCGCGTGAGCGAGGCGCTAAGGGTGCGCAGGGAAACCGTCGAGAAGGCCTGGGAGGCGACCAAGGGCAACTCGGAGAAGATGTGGACCGTCTTCCAGGGGGGAATCGACGCATAGAAGACGGCACAGCAGAGCATACGGAACCACATCGGGTGTTACCCGGCCGCTCGTGCTATTGCTGAGCAGCCAGTAAACAGAGGAGAGACATTATGAGCAGCACCGGTAAGGACGGATTAGTTACGCTGGGAGGGCGCGAGTTCAAGCGCGTGAAGAACGGCGTGGACGAGGCGCAGGTAGGGGCCTTCATCGACGAGCTTATCAAGGAGCGGGATGAACTGGCCCAGGCCAGGCACCACATGGCTTCTCTTACAAAGCTGGCTGAAACGACCATTGTGGAAGCCGAAAGAATGGCCGAACGGATCAAGAGCGAAGCGTCGGAGCGGGCCAAAGCCGAGAGCGATGCCCTTCTCGACGAAGCAAGGCAGCAGTCCCGGCAGATGGCAGAGCAGAGGCAGGCCGAAGCCCTCGAGGCGGCCGGCAAAGAAGCCGCCGACATCAGGTCTGAGGCAAAGAGGGAAGCGGCAACGCTGCTCAAGAGGGAGAGAGAGAGAATCTGGGATGAACTCCGCGGTACCATAGGCCAGCAGTTCGGATTCCTCACCGGGCAACTGGAGGGACTCAGGCAGCAGGCAGCGAAGGCACAGGCTGACTTCGAAAGCAGGGTGGCCCAGACCGCGCAGGAGAGCGCTCCGGTGATGCCGGAGTCAGGTCATCCGGAGAATGCCGCGACATCCCAGGTCGCGCAGGAGAGCGACGATACTCTCATGAGCGTCGAGGAACAGCCGAAAGACGGTAAGGAGGATTCCGAAGAGGCAGCCGTCGAGGATAACAAGACGCCTGCCGAATCGGCTAAGCAAGAAGGGGTCGACGACCGATCAGAGAGGGGCTTCGACCTCTCCAGACTGCTCCAGATGGATGACTGGGCGGAGTCGACCGAACCCCAGTTCGAGGTGGAGATCCTGCCTCCGATCCAGATGACCAAGATAATGGAGATAGTAGCCTATCTAGATCAGCTGCCCGAGGTTCAGAATACAGAGATCATCCCCCGCATGGAGTCGCCTTCGATAATGGTCTTCCTCCGCGACGAGATTGACCTCATCGACGCGCTGAAGACGATCCCGGCCGTGGCCTACGTCGAAGAAGCTACGATCGACGCCGATGCTGGCAACGGAGAGTCGGGGCAGGCGCCCAGGAAGATACGGATCGGCCTATCGGAGAAGGCAATGCCGCAGGAGAGGAGATAGTGCTTCGGCTACTTGCGGTGATGAGATAACAACAGCTATTCAGTAACCTCAACCTCCTGGGGCGGCACTTCGGGTGCCGCCCTCAAATTTCTCAACCGAAGTCAGTCGAATCCGCCTGCCGGATCTCTCGTTGACAAAGGCAATGCTCTCGGGTAGTATCCAGTAGAGGAGGGCGATGAAAAAGGATCTGCTATCGATATCAGACCTTGACCGAAAGGAGGCCGAAGGGCTCATAGGGCAGGCCCTACGCATGAAGCGGGAGGGAACACCACCCCTCCTCCTGGCAGGAAAGACGCTGGCCCTGCTCTTCGAGAAGCCTTCGCTGCGCACCAAGGTCAGCTTCCAGATGGCCATGCACCAGATGGGCGGACACAGCATCTACATGTCCCCGGAAGAGGTAGGACTGGGCAAGCGGGAGCCGGTGGCCGACGTGGCCCGGGTGCTCAGCCGCTACGTCGATGCGATAACCGCCCGCACGTTTTCCCACGAGACGATCCGCATCCTGGCCAAATACTCTCCCATCCCCGTCATCAACGCCCTCTCCGACCTGGAACATCCCTGCCAGTCGCTGGCCGACCTGCTCACCATCCGTGAGAAGAAGGGAAAACTGTCCGGACTGACCCTGGCATACGTCGGCGACGGCAACAACGTGGCCAACAGCCTGCTCCTGGCAGCCTGCCTTGTAGGCGTCAACTTCTCCATCGCCACGCCGGCGGGATACCAAGTCGAGGAGGCGATTCTGAATCGAGGCAAGGAGTACGCGGCCGCCAGCAGCAGTCGGGTCAGGACAACCACCGATCCCTACGAGGCGGTCAAGGATGCCGACGTCGTCTACACGGACGTCTGGACCAGCATGGGCCAGGAGAAGGAGTCGGAGAAGCGCCGCCTCGCGTTCTCGGGGTTCCAGGTGGATGCCCGTATGCTGGACGCGGCAAGGAAGGACGCGCTCTTCATGCATCCTCTGCCCGCCCACCCCGGAGAGGAGATCTCCCCCGGGCTGCTGGACGACCCGCGGTCGGTGGTCTTCGACGAGGCGGAGAACAGGCTTCACGCGCAGAAGGCATTGCTGGCCAAACTGCTGGCACCTGGCAGGGCGAAATAAGTCCTATGACCGGGCCCATTGTAGCCATCGTCGGGCGCCCCAACGTGGGCAAGTCGAGCCTCCTGAACCGCCTCGCGGGCAGGAGGATAGCCGTGGTCGCCGACCTTCCGGGAACCACCAGGGACCGCATCTTCGCGCCCGTCTCGTGGGAGGGACGGGACATCACCGTTGTCGACACCGGCGGCTGGCAGGCAGACCCACAGTCCTCACTGGAACACAAGGTCAGGTACCAGGTGGAGGCGGCCATCGCCCGCGCCGATGCCATCATCTTCATGGTCGATGCCCGCGACGGGCCCATTCCCGCCGACGAGGAGATCGCCGACTGGCTGCGCCAGGCCGACAGGCCGACGATACTGGTCGCCAACAAGGTGGATTCGCCGCGGCAGGCGGAGCAGGTGCCGGACTTCTACCTCCTGGGAATGGGCGAGCCCGTTCCCATCAGCGCCCACCACAACCGGGGTATACGCCCCCTGATGGATGCTCTGCTCGCCGCCCTGCCGGAACAACCCGTCAGCGTTGCCACGACGGAACAGGCCCGGCTGGCCATCGTCGGACGACCTAACGTGGGCAAGTCGACCCTGCTCAACGCACTGCTTGGCGAGGAGAGGGCCGTCGTCGATGAGACCCCGGGGACGACCCGCGACTCACTCGACGCGGTGATCCGATGGCGACGCAAAGAGATCGTGCTCGTCGACACGGCCGGCATCAAGCGGAGGGGAAGGATCGAAGCCGGAGTGGACTACTACAGCCTGCTGCGGGCCCTGCAAGCCATCAACCGCTGCGATGTCGCCCTGCTGCTGGTCGACGCAGGCGAGTTCGTCACCGCCCAGGACATGCACATAGCCGGCTACGTCCTCGAAGCGGGAAAGGGCATGATGCTGGCGGTCAACAAGTGGGACCTCGTCCCGGAGGAGCGGAGGAAGGAGTTCCAGCAGAAAGCAGAGCGCAGGTTCAGATTTGCCTCCTACACCCCCATAGTCTGCATTTCGGCACAGACGGGACAGGGAGTGAGCAAGATACTTCCCCAGGCCTGGGAGATCTGGCAGGAGAGACAGAAGCGGGTGACCCAATCGGAGGTCGGCGAGATAGTCAAACAGGCGATGGCGACCCATCCCCCGCCCCACACCGGTTCCCGCCGACTGCGCATCTACCGGATATACCAGGACGAAGCTCAGGCGGCGACCTTCGTATTCGAGGTCAACGATCCCGGACTGGTTCACTTCTCCTATCATCGCTACCTGGACAACAAGCTGCGGGAGGGACTCGGTTTTAGCGGTGTACCCCTGAGGTTGATTTTCACAAAGGCTAAGCGTAAAATGAATGCCAAGGCAGAGGCCAGAGCAGAATGATACCTCACTTCATCGCCGCAGTAGTCATCGGCTATCTCCTCGGTTCCATCCCCTTCGGCCTGATAATAGGCAAGCTTAAGAGCGGCGTCGACATCAGGCAGCACGGTAGCGGCAGGACGGGCGCTACCAATGTAATGAGGGCGGCGGGGATGAAACTGGGGATGCTCACCATAGCTCTGGATGTAGCCAAGGCCGCCGGGGCAGTGCTGGTGGCTACACTGATCGTCAGAGGCGGCGGGAGCGTAAGCATCGGCAGCACGTCCGTGCACTGGATGCACATAGCCCAGGTATCGGCCGGCATGGCGGCGGTGGCCGGACACAACTGGCCCATATTTGCCGGGTTCAGAGGAGGAAGAGGAGTAACGGCCTACTTCGGCACGCTGTTCGCCATCTACCCGCCCGTGGGCATATTCGGCGCCCAGGTTCTGGCCATCGCAGCACTCCGCAGCCGGCACATGTCCCTCGGCTCCATGCTGGGAGCTTCGGCCGCCCTGTGCGTGATGATTCCACTGACCATCCTCTACGATTTCCCTCCCATCTACCTGGCCTATTGCTCTGCGGTCGTCGCCATGATCGTGATCCAGCACGCGGACAACATAAAACGTCTGCGTCAAGGCACAGAGCGCCGTCTGTGGTAATAGAGCTACGAAGAGCATGCCTATAATCACCATCATAGGCAACACTTCATGGGGCAACGCTCTGGGTGCACTCTTAAGCGAGAAAAACACAGCGGTGAGGCTGTGGACACGGAGCGAGGCCGAGGCCGAGGAACTCAACCAGGGCAAACATCGCTACTCATCCACCAGCGATATCAGAAAGGCCCTGGACGGGGCCGACCTGGTCATCTGGGCGGTCCCGTCTCAGAAGCTCAGAGAGAATGCCCAACAGGCCAGCCCGTATCTGACCGGCTCCATGCTCTTCATGAGCGCCGTCAAGGGACTGGAGGTGGACTCCGGCAAGAGGATGTCGCAGGTGCTGGCAGAGGAAGTCGCTTCTCCACTGCGGGGGCGGGTCTGCGTTCTCTCCGGTCCCAACCTGGCCAGAGAGATCAACCAGGGACTGCCCGCCGCCTCGATGATCGCGGCAGAGGACGAAGCAGCCACGGAAATCGCACGGCAACTCATGGAATCTCCCCGCTTCCTTCTGTCGACGAGCAGAGATGTCGTCGGCGTCGAACTGGGAGGCTCCCTGAAGAACATCATAGCCCTGGGGGCGGGCATGATAGACGGACTGGCCCTGGGCGATAACGCGAAGGGAGCTTTCATGGCCTGGGGCTGGACGGAGGCCGTATATCTGGGAGTGGCCCTGGGGGCAAGCGCCGGTACATTCTGCGGCCTGGCCGGGCTGGGCGACCTCATCGCTACCTGTGCCGGCAATCTGAGCCGCAACCACTACGTTGGATACGAACTGGCGAAGGGTCGCTCACTGGCGGATATCTCCGCCTCAATGTCGAACGTGGCCGAGGGAGTGGCCACTACCCGGGCGGCCCGGCGGCTGGCAGAAAAGCACGGGCTGCATCTCCCGATCATCGAGCTGATCCACGGCATTCTCTTCGAAGGCCTGTCCCCGAGCCGGGCACTGGTTGACTTCAGGGCGCCGGCGGCCAGTCATTGCTGACCCCGGGACTAGAGATCCTGGGGCGGTTCGCTGCGGGGTAGCACCTTGGATAGTTCCTCGAACAAAAGGCGCTGGCTCTTGTCCAGGCGCTGGGGAGTTGTTATGTCAACTTTGACCAGCAGGTCTCCCTTCCCCCTGCCGTCGACCCGGGGGATTCCCTTGCCCTTGAAGCGAAACACCTCACCACTGCGGGTCCCCGCCGGTATCTTGAGCTTGATCTTCCCGTCCAGCGACGGCACTCCAACCTCGTCGCCCAGGGCAGCCTGTGCGAAGTTGATCGGCAGTTCGTAGAGTACGTCGCTGCCGTCTCTCTGGAAGAACTTGTGCGGCTGCACCGAAAAGGCTACGTAGAGGTCGCCCGCAGGCCCTCCGTACACGCCGGCGCAACCTTCACCGTGCAGGCACAACCGCTGCCCGTCATCCACGCCGGCCGGAACATCGACCTTCAGCTTGCGCTTCACCTTGACCCTGCCACCTCCCCGGCACTGCGAACAGGGATTATTTATTATGGTGCCGCTCCCCTGGCAGCGAGCGCAAGCGACACTCGTAGCATAGCGCCCGAAGACGATCTGCTGCACCCTCCTCAACTGCCCGGTGCCGTGGCAATCGGGACAGGTCTCGGGGTTGGTTCCCTGCTGGCTGCCTGTGCCGTGACAGGATGAGCAATACTCGATGCGCTGTATCTCGACTTCCCTGCTGCAGCCGAACACCGCCTCCTGGAAGGAGAGCGTCAAATGTGTCTGAAGACTATCCCCCTTCTGCGGTACCCGCCGCGTCGCTCCGCCGAAGGAAGTTGCGAATCCATTGAAGAACGACTCGAAGATGTCACCCAGACCGCCGAAACCGACGTCGGCGAAGCCGCCATCGACATCGACCCTTCCGAACCGATCGTACATGTTCCTCTTGTCACGATCGGAGAGCACCTGGTAGGCCTCGTTTATCTCCTTGAACCTGGCCTCGGCCCCCGGCTCCCTGTTGCGATCGGGATGACACTGGAAGGCCAGCTTACGGAACGCCTTCTTGATCGCCTCGTCGCTGGCGTCCCGGGACACCCCCAGTGTCTGATAGTAGTCCTGCTTTATCGCCATGACCTTCTAGTATAACTCCGTTACACCTGCACTGACAACTCCCAGCTTGAACAACTGCCCGCGTTGTCATTCCAAAGAGCCGTCTTGAGTGGAGAAGCGGAGGAGAACCGGTGCTTCACCCGGTGATATAATGTCGGGATGGTTAAGCAGCTGATAGCAGGCGCCCTCGCCCGCCGCAAGAAGCGGCGGATAGAGAGCGAGGACCTCATAGCCTCAGCGGTGCTCATACCCATCTTCTCCAGGCAAGGCCAGTACCATCTGCTGTTCACGGAGAGGAGCGACGAGGTGGACTTCCACAAGGGGCAGGTCTGCTTTCCCGGGGGGAAGCAGGAGCCGGCCGATTCCACCTTGCTCGAGACGGCCCTCAGGGAGGCGGAAGAAGAGATAAGCCTCAGGGCCCGGGACGTTGAGATCCTGGGAGAACTCGATGACATGCCGACCATCACCACCAACTATGTCATCTCGCCTTTCGTCGGCTTCATACCTCATCCCTATCCCTTCAAGATCGACAGCAGGGAGATCAGAGAGGTATTCTCCGTGCCGCTGTCATTCCTGGCGGATGACGCCAATTTCAGAGAGGACACCTGGTCGTATGAATACGAAGGCCACGTTATCTGGGGGGCTACGGCCAGGATCCTCAGGCAATTCGTCGAACTGCTGCGAACTGAGAGTGGGGCCCCGGGATGATCATTTCTTCTCTTTGGCTTTTACGCTGATCGCCCTGGGTTTTACCTCTTCGGCCTTGGGTATGGTGAGCGTCAGAACACCGTCCTCGATAGTTGCCTCGGCCTTGTCCGTCTTGAGCCCGCTGGGAAGAATCACAGTGCGGGAAAAGGCACCGTACCGTCTCTCCTGGTACAGGTAGTCTTCTCTCTTGATCTCCTGTTCCGCCTTCGTCTCGCCCTTGATGGTCAGGGTGTCGCCTGTGATGTCGATGGTGACGTCCTCCGGCTTGCAGCCGGGCACGGTCGCCTTTACCACCACCTCGTCGGGGGTCTGATATACATCCAGCGCCGGCGCACCCACTCCATCCACACCGGTAAGTGCTCGAGACGGGCGCACGTAACTATCCTCGAACAACCTG
>JBLRXG010000016.1:0-13240 GCA_047920855.1 Dehalococcoidia bacterium
ATTCAGGAACGTAGCCGGCGCCGGACTCACCGACTTGCTCCACCTTAACCGTTGATTGCCCGTCGGGTCTGAGCCCGACGGCTTCGGGACTTCTGCGCACAAGGAGGACGGCCGGCACCAGTAGGACTCCCCAGATGATGAAGGCCAGTACCATCCAGGCGTTCCGCCAGCCGCCCTGCGCGATGAGGTAGTGTATGAGGATGGGGAAGACGGCCGCGCCGATAGCAGCGCCCACGGCCCCGATGGCGGTCGCCCTGCCCCGGCGACGGATGAACCATGTGGCGATGAGAGTGGTCGGCACCATGGTCATAGAGCCCTGACCCAGGGCCCTTATCAGGGCGAAGCCGATGTACAGCTGCAGGGCGCTGTTCACCGAGCTCATCCAGACGGCCGCAAAGCCGAATAGGACGCAGATGGCTGTGAGCATGACCCGGGCGCCGTATCTATCCAGCAGGCGCCCCACGAACACGACGGCGGCTCCCGCGGTCAGGGAACCGGCTGTGTACAGTCCGGATATGGTGCTCCGCGACAGGTCCAGGTCCGCGATGATGTGATCGACGAATATGGAGACGGAGAAGGTCTGCCCGGGACTGGATATGAAGATGGCGAGCGCGCCGACGGCCAGGATTATCCAGCCGTAGAAGAAGGGGACCCGCTGCGGAAGCGATGGGCGTTGATCGCCATGCCCTCCTGATGGCATCCTGCCAGTATAGCAAACCTGAGCTCATCGAGACGGGTTGGGGGGACACTACGCTGGTTGTCGGTGTTCTACCCGTGGTCGAGAGTTCCGGGCAAGGCGGTGCCCATGCCTCCGTACGCCGGGCAGGGTCTGTTTCACGAGCAGGTCCATCTGCGGTATAATGCGGCGGATGCCGTGCAGCGCCGGGTGCCCGGGTCCGAGACACGGGGCAAGGCGAGGGCGGTGTTCGAACTCACAAGACAGGAGGCAGTTCACATGTCCAAGGTAGCAATCGGTCCACGGACGCGTCTCTACCCCGCGCCCGCAGTTCTGGTCGGGGCCAACGTGGACGGCAAACCGAACTTCTCGACCTATGCCTGGTGCGGGATCGTGGCCAGCAGTCCGCCCTCGATCTCGGTCAGTTTCCAGCACAAGCGCCACACACTTAAGGGCGTGCGGCAGAACAACACCTTCTCGGTGAACATCCCTTCGGTGGACCTGGTGAAGGAGACGGATTACTGCGGGCTGGTATCCGGCCGCGACAGGGACAAGGTGGCGGACTGCAAGTTCACGGTCTTCTACGGGAAGCTGGGCACGGCGCCCATGATCGAGGAGTGTCCGGTCAGCCTCGAGTGCCGGGTGACGAATACCCTGCACCTGGGCAGCCATGAACTGGTCGTGGGGCAGATAGAGGAGATCCACGCCACGGAGTCATGCCTGACCGACGGGGCACCCGATACCGATAAGATGCGGCCCTTCCTGTGGGCCATGCCGCCGGTGAACCAGTACTGCGCGTTCGGCGAGCCGATAGGCGAGGCGTTCAAGATCGGGAAGCAGCTGCAGGAGTAGAGCGGCAGGAAGACTACCCATCCTCCTGCGTCCGCCCCGGAGGCAGACGTGATGGCGCTGCGGGGCGCCACCTGCTCAGTCTTCTCTCGACGATCTGAAGACCATGAACCCCACGAGGACAAGCACGGCCAGGATGACGGCTATGCCTATGAACCTCCACAGGCTGTCCAGTCGCCAGGGTACAACTGCGAAGATCATGGTGCCCGTGCCGCCGAGAACCAGACTGGCTCCGATGATACCCTGCCTGCTCCGGACGAATGCCCCCACGATGGCGAGAGCCGCCCCCAGGGGCAAGACAATGGAGTATACGTTCATTGTATCGGCGGGATAGAAGGTCTGGATACCGAAGATGACGAGAAGGACGATCAGGACCCCTATGGCCACTGCGAAGACGCCCTTGAGAAAGCTCATCTGTTCACCTCCTTTGCGTGCCGGCCGCCCGCCCGGGGCGTCTGAGTTCGTGCCACGGGCGTTGATCGCGCACGCCCTTTCATTCCATTATACGCGCGGTAGCCCGAAAGTCAAAGCCTGTGAGATTGCCACGTCCCGATTTCGCCCATTCCGTCGAGTTCCCGCTGTGTCGAGTGCCGACGGTTATTGCCCGGAACTGACAGAATAGCCAGTACCAACGTGACCTCTGGAGAGGCACTACCGTGGGCGTCACCATCCCTCAACCCTGTCTCCGGACTTGAAGACCCTGAACCCCACGAGGACGAGAACAACCAGCGCCACGGCGATGCCGACGAACCGCAGCAGGCTGTCCAGCTCAGAGGGCACGATGGCATATATCATGGTACCCATACCACCCAGAACAAGACCGGCCCCGAAGATATTCAGCCTGCGCCGGACAAAGGTGCCTCCGACAGCGACAAGCGCCCCCAGGGGCAGGACAACGAGGAATATGCTCCTGTGATGTAGCGACCGGTACTCCTCATAGAGCCTGTCCCATTCCTGCTTCCATTCATCCCATTCCTGCTTCCATTCATCCGATGCCTGATCGTCAAGGCCGGGATACAAGACAACGCATGATTGCTCAGGACCACCCCGACCAGGCTCCAGGACAACAGGAGGGAAAGCAGGCGGGGTCGGGCGAGGAGGAGCCGGGTAGAAGGCCTCGACGCCGAAGATGACGAGCATGACGATCAGGCCCCCGATGGCCACGGCATAGACAGCTCTAACGAATGTCATCTGCACGCTCCCTTGACGGCCGCCAGCACATCCCTTCCATCACGGCCAACCGCCTTGTTGCCGACATCATGCCCATATTCACCCCGTATTCCACTATACGCCCGGCCACAACAGAGTCGCAGCGGCTCCCCGGGGGGCTCCGAGGCCGGCGGTGGCAGGTGTCGAACGACTGAGAAGGCCTCGTAACCTGCTCATCAGAGACCGGGCCCTATAATACTATAACGCGCGGAGCCGAAAAAGGTTGCATTTGCGACGTTCCCGGCACCGCCCTTCACTCCTGTGTCCGAGAATTGAAGACCCTGAACCCGACGAAGACAAGAACGGCCAGCGCCACGGCGATGCCGACGAACCTGAGCAGGCTGTCCAGCTCAGAGGGCACGATGGCATATATCATGGTACCCATGCCACCCAGAACAAGACCGGCCCCGAAGATACTCAGCCTGCGCCTGAAAAAGGTGCCGCCGACGGCGACAAGCGCTCCCAGGGGCAAGACCACGAGGAACACGTTCCTGTGATACAGCGACAACTCCTGGCGGTACTCTTCATCAACCCTGTCCCACTCCCGCTGCCGCTCCTGCCACCACTCTTCGTACTCCGGGGTGCCAAAAGGTGGACCACCCGCCCAGTCGGGATAATCCGGATACGAGGGTCCCGGGTAGAAAGCCTCGACGCCCAGGATGACAAGCAGGACAAGAAGCACAGCAATACCCAAGACGTATAGCACTCTGACGAAAGCCATCCAATCACTCCTTCGGTGGTGGCTCACACACGTGTGCCGCGTGAGAGCACCGCTCTGTATGCCCGGGTTTCACCTGATATCGCTCCTGATTCCATTATACGCCCGGCCCAGACAGAGTCAAGGCAAGGCTCGGGAATCGCGGTGGGGTCGGCAGTGGACAAAAAGGCGTCACCTCATATCGCAGTCGTACGGCAGTTTCTCACCGCTAAGCCGGGCAGAGCAACAGGTAGCGAGAACACGCAAATGCAACCTTTTTGGGCTCCGAGCGTTACAGTGATATAGGGTTCGGTCTCCGATGATGACCATCTGAACCTCCCGCGTTCTTGCGGTCCTTTCCTCGTCGGCGCTCCGGGAGGCAGGCCGACCGGGTGCCGGTTGATATGAGGTGAGAGATGAGAAGACGACACAGGCTCATGGCAGCGCTGTTGGTGGTTATTGTCGCCGCGTTGGGCGTGAGTTACGTGCTGACTCGTGAACCGCCGCCAGTCACCGATTACTCGACCCTGCTACAGTACCTGCGTGATTCGGGTGCTTCGGTCGAGGAGATAGGAGAGCCCCGCTTTTTCACAGTACCGGGGAGACGTGTTACAGAAGGAGAACACGAGTCCCTCGTTTTCACAGTACCAGGGAGACATGTTACGGTCAACGCGAACAATATCGGTGTCTACGAGTTTGAGAACGCGGAAGCCATGGAGGCCGAGGCGAGTTACGTCATACCCAGCGGCCATGGTATCGATCGTGAGGGTCTCAGTGTACGGATCAGCTGGACCACCCCTCCCCGCTTCTACAAGGAGGGCAGGATAATCGTCATCTATATTGGAGATGACCCCCAGATGATCAGCCTGCTGGAAGATCTCCTGGGAAAGCCGTTCGCTGGTACTGCCGACAACTGACGTGCGTCGGATAGATATGTCGCCCGGCCGTGCCGGTGCCCGATTATCAGGGGCACCAGAGGACCACCTACGCGCTCATGGGTTGACGGCGACGATGATCTATTCGGGCAAGCACGTGGCATCGCTGAAACGTGACCGAACCCGCCTCGATCGGCCTGCCTCGCTTCGGCCCTTGTCCTGCGACCCGGGAGTATCTCCTGTCTCTTTGAATCGCTTCTCCTCCTCACTTCTCCTCACCCCAGGTCGGCATATAGCTCCGTAGAATACTGACAACACCTCCCCGGGGCTCGCTTATTCTTCGGTCTTCCTGTCCCCTCTCTTCAGCTTTCTGAACGCCGTAGCTTCGTTCTGCACTATGCCCCGCAGCAACCTGCCCAGGATGTCGGAGCCGGTGATGATCCTCTTCTCCTCGTTCCAGAGGATGATGACATCTTCGTCAACAACATCGTCCCCGTGGTGGACGGGCTGCACCTTGAGTCGGGAGATAGTATCACCCAGCCGGACCCTGTTGTCTTTGATGATTATGGGACGGTGGCAATGGGAGTACGGGCTCACAGTACCGCGCCCGAAGAGAGCAGCCCTGAGGAAGCCGTCGGATTCCAGCACCATCCTGGGCTCCCCCTCGGGATCGACGATGATGATCCACTTCTTGCCCGAGGAGTTGATCTGCTTCAGGAACCTGTCGGAGCTCGACGGCTTGACAGAAGGGAAGACCGGCCTGTTGCCCTCAAACTCGAGCTGGATGATGCTCTTCGGATCGATGGGCTCGCCCTCGGCCGTCAGGGGCAGGTCGTCGATAGCCAGGAAGTTCATGGCGCCCGTCCCTTCGACCCTGTCGATGTCGCTCTCCGGGGAACTCGCGTGCAGCTTTATCATCTCGCGAAGGTCTCTTTCCCTGAAATAGGTGATAGCCTCGGGGCCGAGCCACTTATCCAGGATCAGTGCCGTCGGCTTTGCCACAGGGAAAAGAACCACCTGGTAGAAGCGAAGCAGCGGCGCCAGGCGCGAGGCAGTCACGAGGGCGTGGCGCGTGAAATATGCCTGGGGGATGATCTCTCCAACCATGGTTATGACTACCGTGGAGAACAGGAAGGCCAGTACCCCGGCGAGCACCGAGCCGGCCAACAGGGCCAGGAGGACGTTGACCGAGACATTACCCCAGAGTATCGTAACCAGCAGGAAGTTGGAGTCCTCCCGCAGTGCCAGCACGCGGCGTGCATGTTTGTTCTTGTTGGCTGCCTCGACCTCCAGGCGCAGCCTGCTTATACTGAAGCAGGCCAGATTGAGGCCGGAGAGCATGGCCGACTGCGAGAGGCACAGGGCTATTCCCAGCCATATCAAAGGTGTCATTGAGGCGACCTCTCATCCGTCCGTCGCGCCGTCAGCGACCATATCCTTCGCACACAGGCCGACAGCGGTAGCCACATTCATGAACTGCTAACCAAATCTTACACCACGCTTCGGATACGGGCAATGACTTCAGTTTGCAGCCTGAATCTCCCCGGCCTTTCTCAGGAAGACCGGCGCCCGCGCAGTCTCCATAGCATACCCGGTACAGTAAGTCGTGGCGAAACGAGGTATAATGGGTGCAGCCGCAATCGGCAGTACACGAGTAGCGCCAGAGTAGAGCGTGATAGGAGGTAAGATGAGAGAGGTCATCCTGTACCGTGGGGAAGATGACTATTGGGTGGCCGAGTGCCCCAGCCTGCCCGGTTGCGTCAGCCAGGGCAAGACAAAGGAAGAGGCGATTAAGGGCATCAAGGAGGCCATAAGCTGCTACGTCTGCTCCCTTGAGGAGGACAACCTTCCTGTTCCGGAGGAGAAGTTCGAGACATCAGTCATAGTCGTATGAGCAAGCTCCCCGTGATATCAGGCGAACAGTGCACAAAGGCTCTGGAAAAGGCAGGATTCCGCTTCCGGAGGCAGGAAGGCAGCCACGTGACACTCAGGCGAGACATACCATTCTGCCAGCTGGTCGTTCCCCTTCACAAGGACCTGGATAGGGGAACACTGCGGGCCGTCATACGTCAGGCAGGACTGTCAGTAGGCGAGTTCACCGGGCTGCTGTGAAGGATCCGGCTACCATGCACGGAGACATCCCTGAGATACGCTCACCGGAGAACGGGCTGCGGCAATGAGGACCGCAACGGTTGCCGGTCCCGGCACTCCTGCCCCGTCGACCACATAATGAGTACTAAGGGTCTGCAGTCTTGAGGACCACGCGCACTGTCTTCTACGGCTGGTGGCTTGTCCTCGGCCTTTTCGTGATCGGGGCACTGGGATCCCTGGGAAGATTCAACCTGACCGCTTTTCTCCCCTTCATGATGTCCGAACTCGGGTGGTCGCGGTCTACGATAGGGCTGGCCCAGAGTCTGGCCATCTGGATGTACGCCTTCTTCGTACTCGCTGTCGGTGTACTGGTGGACAGAATCGGGAGCCGCAAGACGTTCTTGATCGGCGGCGCCGTCACCCTTTTGGGTTGGGTGCTGTTCTCCACAGTGCAGTTCCCGTGGCAACTGAATCTGCATTACGGAGTCATCCTCGCCCTGGCAGTGAGCATGACTCACTACGTGCCCATCATGGCAACCGGGCGTAAGTGGTTCAGCAGGCGGGCGGGACTGGTCACGGGCATAACCGGCGCCGCCTGGGCCGTGGGCAATGCGGTATTCCTACCCGTCATGACGCGAATGGCAGATGCTCAGGGCTGGCGGGAGACCTCTCTCATTCTGGGCATCTGCTTCGGCCTGATTATAGTAGCCATCGGCTTCCTGCTGGTCCGTGACACTCCGGAATCCGTAGGGCTCCATGCAGACGGTGAGAGGTCGGTGCCCGACCCGGCTGTCCCGGCGGCGGCAGAGGTATCGTGGACCGTCCGGCACGCTATGAAGACGCGGTCCTTCGTACTGCTGTTCGTTACCTACTCCATATACAACATCGGCATGAGCGGCCTGGCCGCTCACGTGGTAGCCTGGGGTACCGACCTTGGGAGTCCGGAGGCAGCGGCCGGGGTGTTCTCCACGGCCTTTGCCGCGCCGTGGGCGATCGGTTGCGTGGCGGGCGGGTGGCTGGGTGATAGATATGGCAAAAGCCGGATAATGCCGCTGGGCCTGATGCTGAGCACGGCGGCGATGTTCTATGGATGGCTGGGAGTTCACAGTCAGCAGGGACTGATGGTACTGGCTGCCGCCGTGGGTTTCGGGACCGGTCTTCAGGTCTCGCTCTATGTCCCGCTGCTGGGCGACCTCTTCGGCAGGGCGCGCGTGGGCTCGCTCTTTGGCATCCTGACCTTTGGCTACGGGGCCATAGGGGGTTGGGGGCCGTTCATATGGGCCAGCCTGCGCGAGTTGTCGGGACAATACAACCTGGCTGCGCTGGTATCGGCAGTCTGCTATGCCGTCGGAACCGTGGCCCTTCTGCTTGTACGTCCCACGAGGGGCGAAGTACGGTGAGGGAACGACGCGGGCATCCCGGTGAGCGGCAGCGGTGGTATAATGAGCCCTGGGGTCGATATGACGGGGAGTATGCATGGTTAACGGACGGAAGTGGTGAGTACAAGATCAAGGGAGTTGACAAATGGTTAAGCTGGCGCCATCGATTCTTTCCGCTGACTTTGCCCGTCTTGGCGAGCAGGTCGACGAGGTGACCAGGGCGGGGGCCGACTATATACATGTGGATGTTATGGACGGGCATTTCGTGCCCAATATCACGATAGGCCCTGCTGTCGTGGCGTCCATTCGGCCTCTGACCCGTCTGCCGCTGGATGTGCACCTGATGATCGAGCATCCGGAACGGTATGTCGCGGAGTTCGTGAAGGCGGGTGCCGATATAGTAACCGTGCACGTCGAAGCCTGCTCCCATCTGCACAGGCTGGTGCAGATGATCAAGGGACTGGGGGCCAGGGCCGGAGTGTCGCTGAACCCGGCCACTCATCTCGGTGCAGTGGAGGAGATCGCCGCCCACGTGGACCTGGTCCTGATAATGAGCGTCAACCCCGGCTTCGGCGGGCAGTCATTCATCCCATCCACGCTGCCCAAGATAGCCGGCATGCGGCGGATGCTGGATGACAGGAAGCTGGGTGCTGAACTCGAAGTCGATGGGGGGATCGGTCCCGATAACGCCGGCGAGATAGTGAAGGCGGGTGCAGACGTGCTGGTGGCCGGCAACAGCGTGTTCAGGGCCAAGGAAGGGATAGGCGGGGCGATGCAGCGACTCAGGCAGGCGGCGGGCTAGCGGGCCGTCTTATACTGAGTTCGAAGGCACCTGGTGCATATGTTGACCTTGGCCTTCTTGCCTTCCACCATAATGGTGGTTCGCTGAATGTTAGGTAGCCATCGCTTGAGGGTGTGCCTCTTCGAGTGGCTGACGTTATGCCCGAACAGGGCCGACTTGCCGCAGATCTTACACTTCATGGAAACTCATCTACCTCTCTTTGTTATGCCCTGCGTTTTGGGCTATCATGCTAATGATAGCACAATTCCCGGGGCGAGCGAAGTTGAGGGGCCGTGGAATTGAGATAGATCTGGTGGGGTGTTCGAGCAGACCTGGCCCCGCGGGGGAATGACAGTCGATGGAAGGCACAGAATCGCTGCGGAACATACTCGACCTGGAACGCCGGAAGGGGTACTCCGACAGGGTGGTGATCGGCGGACTCGACAAGTATCTTCACAGACACGCAGAGCAGCTAAGGCAGTTGACCGGAGACCCTCAACTCCTTGGAGAGTTCGACGAGCTGAACCTGGCGTATTCCGACTACGGCTCTCTTGACCCGGAAGAGCGAAGGAAGTGGCTGGCAGATGTCACGGCGTGGCTGGACCGACTGGAGAGGCCCGGGAAGGAGGCGGTCGGCAGGCGGCGGGCGCGCGACAAGACCCGGCCTTCTGCTTCAGCGAAGAAGAAGGCCCTGACCGGGGCGGCAGCCGGGCGACGGGAGGACAGAGAAGCAGCACTGAATGAGCCCATAACCGTGATCAAGGGCATATCGCCCGGTGTGGCCAGTAAGTTCGCAAAACTCAACGTAAAGGTCGTACACGACCTGCTCCACTTCTTCCCCAGGCGATATGTTGACTATAGCCAGACGAGACCCATCTCTGAGGTCGCTGAAGGTGAGGAACAGACGGTTATCGGCACTGTCTGGCAGGCACGGGTGGCTACACTGGGCAACCGGCGTGGCACAGAGGCGACCATCGGAGACGAGACAGGGACGATCAGGGGGGTCTGGTTCAACCAACCATACCTGGCGAAGACCTTTCGTACCAACGCCAGAATAGTGCTCAGCGGTCCGGTCAGTGTGTTCAGAGGCAACAAAGTGTTCGAGTCCCCTGAATGGGAACTGCTGAAGGACACCGAGCTGATTCACACGGGCCGGCTTGTTCCCATATATCCTCTAACCCGGGGCCTCTACCCCCGTCAGGTGCGCAGATGGACCAAAGAGGCAGTGGACGGTTTTGCCCGGCAGATGGAGGACTTTCTCCCTTCAGACATCAAGGCCCGCTGCGAACTGTTCGACCTGCCTGACGCCATAGCGCAGATCCATTTCCCGGACGACCGGGCGACGGCCGTCAGGGCGCGCGAGAGGCTGGCCTTCGATGAGCTATTGCTGCTTCAGCTGGGCGTGCTGGCCAGAAAGAGGAACTGGAAGGAGGGACAGCCGGGCAATGCCTTCCATGTGGACCCGGACGTCGTCAGCAGGTTCTTGCGTTGTCTCCCCTTCGAGTTGACTCAGGCCCAAGAGCGCGTCCTGAAGGAGGTCCTGACCGACATCAGACAGCCGAAGGCGATGTCGCGTCTACTGCAGGGGGAGGTGGGCAGCGGCAAGACGGTGATCGCGACACTGGCCGTGTTGATAGCTGCCGCCAACGGCTACCAGGGGGCGATAATGGCCCCCACGGAGATACTGGCGGAGCAGCACTTCACCAATATCTGCGGGTACCTGGCGCAGATAGGCAGCGAGGAACGTCATGATGAGCCGGGAGAAGGCGCTGTCAGAACGTACACGGGATTTCTACCGGGGCGGCTAACGGTCGCTCTGCTCATCGGCAGCCTGAGCAAGGCTGAGAAAGCCGGTCTCCAGAAGAGGATCGCGCAGGGCGAAATCGACATCGTCATCGGCACCCATGCCCTCATACAGAAAGAGGTGGACTTTAGCAGGCTGGGTCTGGTCGTCATAGACGAACAGCATCGTTTTGGAGTCATGCAGCGCTCGGCTCTGCGCCAGAAGGGATTCAATCCCCACGTGCTGGTCATGACGGCCACACCCATTCCACGGACGATGGCGCTCACACTCTACGGAGACCTGGACCTATCGACTATCGATGAACTGCCGCCCGGGCGCCAGGTGGTGAAGACGAAATGCCTGGAACCGCATGATAGGGCAAGGGCCTATACGTTCCTGCATCGCCAGGTCCGCAACGGACGGCAGGCCTTCATCATCTGCCCGCTAGTTGAAGAGTCCGAGGTACTTGAGGCAAAAGCTGCCACGACGGAGTACGAGCGGCTGTCCCGAGAAGTCTTCGCCGACCTGAAATTGGGCCTGCTTCACGGTCAGATGCATGGCAGTGAAAAGGACCAGGTGATGCGAAGCTTCCGGGCCGGCGACTTCGACATCCTGGTTTCGACCTCGGTTGTGGAGGTAGGCATCGACGTGCCCAGGGCATCGGTGATGCTGGTTGAGGGTGCCGAACGCTTCGGCCTGTCGCAGCTTCACCAGTTCCGCGGACGCGTGGGTCGTGACAGGGAACAGGGCTACTGCATGCTTATTCCGGAGCGGCTCTCTCCCGAAGCGAGGGAGCGTCTGATGTTGATGGAGAAACTTCACGATGGCTTCGCTCTCGCCGAGAAGGACCTGGAGATGCGGGGGCCCGGAGAGTTCTTCGGCACCCACCAGAGCGGCCTTCCCGATCTCAGACTAGCCAGGCTGTCCGATCTGGAAAGCCTGCAACTGGCGAGGCAGGAAGCGATAGCCCTCTTTGAGCGCGATCCCAAACTGGAGCAGCCTGAGCACCAGTTGCTCCGTCGGCAGCTCGGCCGGGTATGGGCCGATAGTGCAGAATGGAGTTAGCCTTTGCACCCGGCAGCACAGACCGGCAGAGCAGTGAGGCTACGCAAGGCCATCTATAGAAAAGGGCCGGCTTTTCGGCTACAATATGACCCGGCGGCGAAGCCGCTGTTATACAGCAGAAGGCATATCCATGACATACCTGAGCAAATATCGTCTTGATGGAAAGGTGGCCCTCATTACAGGCGGCTCAAGAGGCATAGGACGGGCCACCGCGCTCGGTTTCGCTGAAGCAGGAGCAGACGTGGCATTGGCCAGCCGCAAGCTTCCCGATCTCGAGACGGTGGCTCAGGAGATAGAGAAGACTGGAAGGCGGGCATTGCCGGTGGCTGCCCACCTGGGTCGAATAGAGGAGATAGACGACCTGGTCGCCAGGGTCATCAACGAGTTCGGCAAGATCGATATCCTTGTGAACAACGCAGGCACCTCGCCGGCGATGAGCCCTGCCGAAGATGTGGATGAGCGCCTGTGGGACAGCATCATGAACCTCAACCTGAAGGGGCTGTTCTTCCTGAGCGGGGCCGTGGCCAGAGTGATGAGAGGTCACGGTGGCGGCAGTATCGTCAACGTAGCTTCGATGGACGGCTTCAAGCCAGAGCCGCAGATCGGCGTATACGCCATCAGCAAGGCGGGAGTCATAATGGCGACCAGGGTCATGGCACTGGAATGGGCCCGGTATAACATTCGTGTGAACACGCTGGCTCCAGGTAACGTGCACACGCGTCTCGGCGACTCCCGCTTCCTGGCCATGCCCGAGTACGAGGGGGAGATGATCAGGAGAACGCCTCTGGGCCGCATAGCCGATCCCGATGATATGGTGGGAGCTATGATATACCTGGCGTCCGACGCTTCCAGCTTTGTGACCGGAGAATGTCTTACGGTGGATGGTGGAATCTCGTTGTACTGACCTGCAAAGGCATGGTTGAGTTGAGGTCGACTGCCAGAGTGCTGTAGACAGAGACGTGGCGCCGTTCCTGCGATTCTCAAGCTGCTCTGGACTCTAGCAGGTAGCACCCAGAACTCACTGCACTAACATGGTGAAGCAAGAACTAGCCGAATGCCTGCGGCAAGCCGTACTCAAGGCACAGCAGAAAGGTGTCCTCGGTCCGGCTGCCCTGCCCGAGGTGCTGATCGAGCATCCACAGAGTCCCGAACACGGGGACTTCGCCACAAGCCTTCCCATGAAACTGGCCCGAGCTATGAAGACACCGCCCATGGTCATAGCTGAGGGGATCCGCGACCATATATTGCCGCCGGCCCAAATCGGCAGTGTCGCGGTCGCTCCGCCGGGTTTCATCAACTTCACCCTGCGGGACGACTGGCTCAGCCGGCAGGTGCAATCCATCCTGGATGCCGGAGAGTCATACGGTGAAATCGACCTCGGAAAAGGGAAGAGGGTCCAGGTTGAGTTCGTGAGTGTCAACCCGACCGGGCCGCTGCACGTGGGGCACGGTCGTGGTGCGGTACTGGGCAGCACCCTGGCCAACGTACTCTCCATCTCCGGCTTCTCCACGGAGAGAGAGTATTATGTCAATGATATGGGCAGCCAGATAGACAATTTCGGGCATTCGCTCTATGCCCGTTACCTCCAATGCCTCGGCAGGGAGGCCGCAGTGCCCGAAGGCGGCTACCATGGCAAGTACATGGTGGAACTGGCTGAGGAGATCGTTGCCGAAGAAGGTGACCGGTTTCTGCACACGCCCGAGCAGGAGGCAGTTGCGCAGCTAGCGGAGATAGGCACTAGCAGGATGCTGGAGGGTATCAAGCGGGACTTCAAGCTGCTCAGAGTTGAATTCGACGTCTGGTTCTCAGAGAAGACCCTCTATGCAGACGGGAAG